>JARGFS010000041.1 GCA_029211095.1 bacterium
ATTACCGAGGGGAAATACCGCGTAGTCGGAAATCCCAACCTGAACGAGATCAGAATGTTTGCGGTCGGGGTAGTCAATACGGACACTTCGCTGGCAGGTCGGCTATCGGAGGTCAACGGCAGAATCTGGTTGGATGAGCTAAGGGTTACGGATGTCCGCCGGGATGTGGGTACCGCCGGTCGTATAACGACCAACGGAACGATAGCGGACCTGATAAGCTACAACTTCGGGTACTCGTCCAAGGACCCGTATTTCCGAAGCATCTCCGCGGCTACCCGGGGGGGCTCCAGCAACAACCTGGGCAGCGGTCAGACGGAAACATCATCTAATGTCGGGGTGACGTTTAATCTTCACAAGTTGCTGCCACGTTCCTGGGGGGCCAATCTCCCAATTAGCTACAATGAGCGCAGCAGCACCAAAACGCCGTTACTGAGAACCAACACCGATATTGTGCTGCCGGAAGCAATCCGCGAGCTTGAGAAGAGCACCAATAACTCTCGTTCTATTTCAATTAGCGGGGTGAAATTCAATCACAAGGGTCGGAATCCGCTCTTCAGTCTGTTCTTGAATCGCCTTGAGGGAACTTCGTTCTCCTATGGCCGGACCAAGAGCCATGATGTGCGCACGCCGTATCGTCTGGGTGAGAATCTCTCATTCCAGTCAGGCTTTGACTTTGGTATGAAACATCCGCCTTCAGTGCCGATCTTCTTCTGGACAAAATATATACCGATAGCGCGTAAGACTTCAAATTCCAAACTGTATCTCTACCCCAGTACCTGGAAGGTGAAGGGGAATTTCCAACGAAGTCTCACCATTCAGGATAACGCCAACAATCAGCGACTTACGACTGTCAGTAGGCTTTTCAATGCATCGCTGGATTTGAATTACAAGATATTTGACAACCTCACTTTTGGATACCGGTATACAACCGACCGGGACCTGACCGATCTTGACCTGGTCCGCCTCCAATTGCGCGATCCAAAACTGGGACTTGAAACCAGATATCAGCAGTCGTCTACCGGAAGCTACGATCCGAAATTGTTAGACTTCCTGACAGCCGCTTTCTCTTATCGGGCTGGCTATACCGAAGACTATGATCGTACTTACGAGGCCTATCGTTCGAGTCTGACAGAATCTCATAGCGTCAACGGCGTATTTGATCATAACAAACTTCTCGGGGCCGGTGGTTCCAGCGAAAGGAGATTCCGGGGGCGCGCAAACATTCGGGGTGGAGGGGCCAAGCAGGACGAAGGGCAGGGCGGGAAATTCTATGATACCCCGTTGGCCCTTCTGAGAAGGTTGGTCGGCTGGATACAGCCGTTTAGCTATAAGTACGAGACGTCATTTAAGAACTCGCTGCCTGGTATTCAGGAACGTCCCTATTGGAAATACCGATTCGGTTTTACCCGGGAACCGAATATTACCAAGTTTGCTGATCAGAATCGGAGTCCGCTCTCCACGGAATCTCAAAACTACAGCCTGAGTTCCGGATTTGTTCTGATGGGGGGGATCAAGACGGATGTCGCCTTCCGGCGGACAATCAGTACCGACTTGATCACCCAGGGGGTCCGATATGAAAACACCAGCACCAGTTGGCCGGACCTGTCAATACGAATTCAGCCGTTTAGAACTCTGCCCCTGATCAAGCCGGTCATAAACAAGCTGATTGATATATTCTCTCCGCGAACCGGCTATACCCGGCAGACGCGGGAGAAGTTCAACCTGGACGGAAGTTTCCTGACCGAAACTTCGACCAGCATCAGCCACAGCCCGTTGATATCGCTGACACTCAAGCTGCATCGATCACTGCAGTTGACCGGCGCCTATACTCTTCTGAAGGAGAATTCATTCAGATACAACCAGACCAATGGTGACTTTACTTCGGAAACCAAGACCTTAAAGAAAACAATTGCCGCTTCGACTAAGTATTCATTCTCGGCACCGGGTGGTATCGGCTTTCCACTGCTTGGCCGGTTGAAGTTTAAGTCGACCATGTCGATTGAAGTCAACGTTAAAGTCAACTCCGACCTGTCCGAAACCGCCAACAAAGGGAAGGACTTCGTTGCCAATTCTGACAAATCTGATATTTCAATCTCTCCAAGAATATCGTATCAGTTTAGCTCAAAAATCAAAGGGGGGATAACGGGCCGTTGGCAGGATTCTGTGGACAACCGGAGAGAGATCACCAATCATATTCGCGAACTCCAGATTTGGACCGAGATTACATTCTGATCGACAGAGATTGACATTGACCGCTGATTGCTTATCTATCATATCAATGAGATATCTGAGACTATTTATTGCCATGTTCGCTATACTGGTTGCCTCCGGCTGTTCGAAGAAGTTAGTGGAACCACCCCAGTTTGATGGCAAGAAGGCGATGGAGTATCTGGTGGCCCAGGTCGATTTGGGCCCCCGCGTTCCGGCCTCGGCCGCTTCGGCGGCCTGCCGTGCACTTTTCGAGAATCACCTTACCGAATTTGGCCTGAGCGTTGACAGCCAGCAATTTGAATTTTTTGATCCGTATTCCAAAACCAATATGACGCTGACAAATTTTATCGGCTCTGAGACAGGGGATGGTACGATTGAAGATCGCATTGTTATTATGGCACATTATGACAGCCGACCGCGAACAGATTATGCCAAGAACCCTGATCTTAGAGAGTCTCCGATAGACGGGGCCAACGATGGAGCCTCCGGCTGTGCCGTGTTGATGGAGTTGGCCCGAGCATTCAAGGAGAAGAAGCCGCCGGGGCCGGTCGATCTGGTTTTTGTGGATGGGGAGGATTGGGGCCGCTCCGGCGATCATGACCTGTATATGATTGGGTCACGCGAGTTCTCTCGCCGGGGGATTCGGGAGAAGTATCGCTTTGGGATTGTGGTCGATATGATCGGGGACCGCGATCAGCAGATATATCGGGAGATGCTGTCACAAAGGTATGCCCCTGCTGTAAACGATATGGTCTGGGAGGCGGCCGGTCGGCTTGGGGTTACCACTTTCATTGACTCCAGCAAGTACCAGATTCAGGATGACCACCTGGCCTTGAATATCGGCGGTGTCCCCACGATTGATATAATTGACTTTGACTATCCGTACTGGCATACTGAGTTTGACAGTCCGGACAAATGTTCGGCCGAGGCGTTGACAAATGTTGGTAAGGTGGTTCTGGAAGTAATCTATAATTATTCACTATGGCCTCAAAAAAAATAACATCCCTCAGAGAGTTTCCTTCGGTAGAAGAACTTCTTCAGGAGAAGTCGTTGGCCGGAGCAATCAACTCCATCCCCCGCCCGGTGGCATCGGAGTGCATCAAACTGGCCGTTGCCAATATGAAGGAACTGTTCAAGCAGGGAAAAAAGGGAGTAACAACAAGCTCCCTCAGATCAGAGATCAGGTCATTGATTGCCAGCGAAGCGCTCAAGCAGATTACTCCGGTTGTCAACGCAACCGGTATTGTGGTCCATACCAATCTCGGGCGAGCGCCTATCAGCGAGACTCTTTTTGATGCGGTCAGAGACTCCATAACCGGGTATACCAACGTTGAGTTTGGTCTTGCCGAAGGGAAGCGTGGCCGACGAGGGGAAGCATGCGAGAATTACCTCTCCCTTCTTAGTGGAGCGGAAGCGGCCACCGTGGTCAACAATTGTGCAGCGGCCCTCTTTTTAATCCTGAACACATTCGCCAATCGGAAGGCGGTAGTTCTGTCCCGCGGAGAACTGGTTCAGATTGGCGGAGGGTTCCGGATTCCGGATATTCTCAAGAAATCCGGCGCACGACTGGCCGAGGTGGGCGCGACCAATATCACAACCCTGTCAGATTATGAAGCGGCCATAAATGAAAAGACCGGCTTGATTCTCAAAGTTCACCAAAGCAATTTTGCTCAGTCAGGTTTTACCGAAACGGTATCAATAAAAGATCTGATACCACTGGCTCAAAAACACTCCATCCCCCTAATCAATGATCTTGGCAGCGGGGTCCTTGTACCGACGGGGGAGATACTGGGGCATGTGGAGCCGACTGTCCAACAATCGGTAAAGCAGGGGGCGGAACTGACCTGTTTTTCCGGTGACAAGATGCTGGGCGGAATGCAATGCGGACTGATTGTTGGCAAGGCGGAACTGATTACCAAAATCAAAAAGAACCCGCTTTTTAGAACCATGCGTGTTGACAAAACAGTTTTCGCCATGTTGGAGAAATTGATGACGGCCTACCTCAACGGCAGCGCCGAGAAGGAGATTAAGCTCTGGCAGCTACTCTCCGTGTCCGAATCCGAACTCTACCGCCGAGGGAAAAAGATACATGGAGAGCTGGGGCGACCGAGTTCATTGTCGGTGGAAGCTACCCGCGCCTTTGTCGGCGGCGGGGCTCTGCCCGAATCCGATATCCCTTCGGTTGGAATCGTCTTCTCCGATGAATTCAAAGCGACCCATCTGATGAAGTTGTTTCGTCAAGCCGCTCCCCCCATCATTGGCCGGATTGAAAATGATCGGTTCATTCTCGACCTGAAGGCGGTTGATGAGTCTCAGCTGGCCCACATTCAGACTCAAATCAAGAAACTATTGAATTAGGTCTCGGTCCTTATGATTGTTGTTGGGACGGCAGGACATATTGATCATGGAAAATCAGCCATAGTCAAGCGCCTGACCGGCCATGATCCGGATCGTCTGCCCGAAGAAAAAGCGCGGGGGATGACGATTGATCTGGGGTTTGCGTTTATGAAAGCTGATTCCGGGGAAGAGATAGCTTTCATTGATGTCCCCGGTCACGAACGATTTGTGAAAAATATGATCTCCGGAGCGGGGGGGATCGATCTTGTCATGCTGGTGATTGCCGCCGATGATGGCTGGATGCCGCAGAGCGAAGAGCACTTCCAGATTATTCGACTGCTGGGAGTCAAGCGGGGGCTGATCGTGATTAATAAGATTGATCTTGTCGAGGAGGATTGGCTGGCCCTTCAGGAAGAAGAAATCAGAGACAAGATTGCCGACTCCTTTCTGGCCGATTGTCCGCTGTTCCGGGTATCGGCGCAAACGGGGAGCGGGTTCGATGAACTGTCGGCCCACCTGAATTCCTTAACCGAAGAATCAAGGGCGCACCGGGATATCGGTAAGGCGAGGCTCTATGTCGACCGCGCCTTCATGCGGGTTGGAATCGGTCGGGTTGTCGCCGGGACTCTTCGCGGGGGAGAACTAAAAGTAGGGCAGCAGCTTTCGGTCTGGCCGGGGGAAGAAAAGGCAAAAATCCGATCATTGCAGACAAACGGACAGGAAGTTGATTCCGCCACACCGGGGCAAAGAACGGCCGTAACTATTTCCGGAGTCGACAAAGAGAATCTCTTCCGGGGGGCCGTCCTTACTGATATTGCTGACACGGCTTACTTTGAACAGCGGCCGGTGCTGGCTCTGTCAATCGAGTTGCTCAAGGATGCTCCGGTCGCACTGAAGGACCGAAGGAGGGCGCTGCTTATTGTTGGGACCACGGAAGTCCTGGGGGAATTGCGGCTTTACCGGGAGCGCAGGATTGAGCCGGGATCAACCGGTATTCTCTTTTTCAAGCCGGATGAGGACGTGCTCTGCCTGATTGGAGATCATTACATTCTGCGCCTGCCAACGCCGATGGTCACTCTTGGGGGAGGCATGGTTCTGGATCATCTGAAAGCATTTCCGCGTCGGAAAGAGGCCGAGCAATTTGAGTACCTGGTCCCGCGTTGTTCCGGTGAACTCACTGACCTAATTCTGTCTGAATTGAACGGCCGCACCATAGTCACCGAGAGCCAGTTTCTGACCTATTCGGATTTTTCGGAGCGGGAGATTACGAAAGCAAAAAACCAGCTCATTCATGCGGGCGTGGTAGGGAGGCTGGAGAGCAATCTGTATCATGTGGAAGCGCTGGCCAGGATTGCTGATAATCTCGTCAAGACAATAGAGTCAGAACTGCAGGAAAAACCGCATCTCAAAGGGCTGGCCGCAGAGGAGATCGCCCGCTTATGCAAAATTGATGAAGCCAGGGCCAAAGTCCTGCTGACTTTCTTGGAATCAGAAGGTCGTCTGGTCAAACTGGTGGATCGGTATAATCTTGTCGGGAGAGGCATGAGTCTCAAGGGGGATGTTGAGGTAGCGCATGAGAGGATTATCAGGCAACTGGAAGAGGCGCCGCTTTCGCCGCCGAGATTGTCGGACCTGGCTAAGGAAGGGAAAGCGTACCGAGAAGCGATTCGGTACATCATTGAATCTGGTCAGGGTTACAAGTGCGGGAGTGAATTCCTGTTTTTGACTTCGGCCTGGGAGAATCTGGTGTCGTTTATCAAATCCAAACTGAATGAAACAGGTTCGCTTACGGTTGGAGACCTCAGAGACAAGTTCGAGTTTTCCCGGAAATATGCCATCCCTATTCTTGAAGAGACCGACCGGATTAAACTAACCGCTCGCGACGGGGACAGTCGGATAAAAGGAGCCTTCTTTGAAAAAACGTAACCTATTCATCAACACTCGCGTCTACACCCAGTCCGATGGACAGGTCTTTGACTCTATGGCTGTGAACAAGAATCGGATTGTTGCGGTTGGAAACAATTTGCAGTATGAACAGGAATTCAAAGGTTATGCGAAAGTTGATCTTGAAGGGAAATCGATTGTTCCGGGGCTGGTGGACGCGCACACCCACTTTTTTTACTACGCCATGTCACTCAGCCAGGTCTCGTTGGTTGATACGGTTTCGATCGATGATTGCCTTCAACGTGTCGAAACTCACGCCATAAAATTGGGCAAGAACGAGTGGGTTCTGGGGGAGGGCTTTGCGCCGGATCGTTTCAGGAAAAGAGAGTGGCCAAACCGGGAACAGCTTGACCGTGTGACCGGGGGAAGGCCGGCGTTTCTGTTCTCGAAGGACGAGCACTCAGCCTGGGTCAATTCAAAAGCGCTGGAACTGGGAGGGATAACTAAGAAATCAAAGGACCCAGGCGGTGGTCGCATAGAACGGGCTGCCGATGGTCAACCCTCCGGAATTCTTCGCGAAAAGCCGGCCTACATGCCGATTTTCAAATTGATTCCGCCGACTGATGAGAAGAAGCAGTCGGAAGCGTACGCACAGGCATTGAAGATTGCCTACAGTCGGGGAGTAACCGGCGTGCATTCGTTTGATGATAGCCTGGCTTCGTTTGAGCACTACGTGAAACTGGCCGAGCGAGAAAGAGTCGGGCTCCGTGTGAATTATTACTTTCCGGCCTCGCGTCTGGCCGAATTGAAGAAAGAACAGATATACTACGGCACGGGAACGGATTTTTTTCGCATAGCCGGGATTAAGATCTTTGGAGATGGCGCTCTTGGCAGCCAGACAGCATATTGTTTTAATAAGTATATTGGCAGCAAGGACAATTACGGAATCGAAGTCAGCAGTGTGGCTGAGATGACCAGGCAGGTGAAAGCGGGGCTGAGGCTCGGGCTTCCTTCGGCCATTCATGCCATTGGTGATCGGGCGGTTGACAATGTTCTTCAGGCTTTTGAGCAGACATCACGACCGGACTTTGGCGCGCGCCACCGGATAGAGCATCTCCAGTTGATTCGTAGAAAAGACATCAAGCGTTTGAAAGCTCTGGGCGTCACGGCCTCAATGCAGCCCTCGCAGTGTCCATCGGATATCCCTCTTCTTCGAGCTTACTGGGGGAAACGGAGCAGTAACGCTTTCTGTTTCCGGACCCTCAAAGAGAGTGGCGTGCCGCTTGCATTCGGGTCTGATGTTCCCATTGAGCCGCTCGATCCTCTGGCCGGGATCATTGCCGCTGTTCGCCGGGCACGACCACACTCGCGCGATATTTTCTACCCGGAACAGCGGTTGACCGCCCTGGAAGGGCTGCATGGATTCACGGCCGGTGCCGCTTACGCGGTGGGGCAGGAGGATTGTCGGGGTCACCTGTTGCCGGATTATCCGGCCGACTTTGTCATTCTGTCGGGAGATATCGGGGCGGCCTCAATGAAAAAGCTGAGCGAACTTCGAGTTCTGGCCACGGTGCTTGATGGTCAAATTGTTTTTGCCGATAAAGAGTCCGGCCTGTAGGAATTGCAGGACGTAAATTGTCTTAAATCCGATTTAAATTGACAACTCAGTCGGCCCACTAGCATATTATAAATATGAGCAGAAAACCACTACTTTCGATTGTATTATTTTGCATTCTACTTATCAGTCCGATTGTTTCTCTCTCTATAAGAGCATCTTTGAACGACAGTGCCGAGGTTGACACCACTGTCGACCTCAAACAGATTGCCGATGAATTCCCCACGCAAAAGATAGCTAAAGTCCTGACGATGGAGATTGACGGGGCTATTGGCACCGTAACCGATGACCGGATACGAATCGCCATAGAGAAGGCGGAGGCCGAAGAGGCGGAACTGCTGGTTATCTTTCTCGATACCCCCGGCGGATTCACCAAACCGACCTGGTCGATCTGCAAGAACATCCTGAACGCCTCGGTGCCGGTCTGCATGTATATAGCGCCTTCGGGAGCCAGAGCCGGTTCGGCTGGAGTGTACATGACCTACGCGGCTCACTTTGCGGCCATGGCCCCCTCGACAAATATCGGTGCGGCTCATCCGGTTGGAGGCGGGGGACAGGAAGTTGATTCAGTTATGAATGAAAAGATCACTAACGACGCTGTTGCCCAGATAAAGGCGGCCGCGCAGGAGCGGGGAAGAAACGCCGAGTGGGCGGAGAAAGCGGTACGGGAGTCGGTCGCGATTACTGACAACGAAGCTTTGGAGATGAATGTCATTGATGTTCGTGCCGACGACTTTGACGACCTGATAGCGCAATTGCATGGTCGGGAAATCGAAATGCCGGAGGGGATCAAAGTGATGGAACTCTCCGAGGTGGAGCGGGAGGATATAGAAGTTACTTTCGTCCAGCGTCTGCTCAATGCCATCACCCAGCCGGATATTGCCTTCATTCTTTTTTCATTGGGCAGTCTGGGGATTATGCTTGAGCTTTACAATCCGGGTACGATTCTACCCGGAGTGGTTGGCCTCATCAGTCTTGTGCTGGCCTTCTATGCTTTCCAGACCTTGCCAATCAATTACGCCGGGCTGGCTTTGATTCTATTGGCTATGGTCTTTTTTATAGCCGAGATCAAGATTGTGAGTCACGGCCTCTTGACCATTGGAGGGGTGATTTCGTTGTTTTTTGGAGGTCTTATGCTGATTGATACGGTCGACCCGATACTGCGTGTTTCAATGGAAGTTATCATCACCATCGCGGTCACGTTGGGACTGTTTGTTCTTTTTGCGGCGTGGAAAGTGTTTAGATCGGCAAAGAATCAGCCAGCCACGGGAAGCGAGGGTTTGATTGGGAAGGTTGCCGAAGTCCGTAAGCAGGGTTTCGTCTATGTAGATGGAGCACTTTGGAGATTTGAGCCCGTCCAGGGAATTGAAGTTGGGGAAAAAGTCAAAATTCGTGATGTAAACGGATTGACTCTTAAAGTTGAATCCATAACTGAAGAGGAGAGTTGATTATGCCTCCACAGGTATTGATGCTGGTAGCTTTTGGTGTTTTTGTCCTGTTGATGATTTTATCAAAAGCGGTTTATATCTTGAAAGAATATGAAAGAGGCGTAATCTTCAGACTTGGTCGTCTTGTTGCCCTGAAGGGACCGGGCTTGAAGCTGATCATCCCTCTGGTTGATAAGCTGATCCGGGTTGATCTCCGTGTGGTCACCTATGACATTCCGCCGCAGGACGTGATTACTAAAGATAACGTCTCTATCAAAGTCAATGCAGTTCTTTATTTCCAGGTTACCAATCCAAACGACGCGATAATCTCGGTTGCCAATTTTTTTGAAGCTACTTCACAGATTGCTCAAACAACATTGCGATCTGTTTTGGGGCAGGTGGAATTGGATGACCTGCTGGCAAATCGCGAGAAAATTAATGCGCAGTTGCAGCACATTATCGACGAGCAGACCGAACCCTGGGGAGTGAAAGTGTCGGTGGTGGAAGTTAAGAATGTCGACCTTCCGCCGGAGATGCAGCGTGCGATGGCCAAGCAGGCCGAAGCGGAACGCGAACGGCGTTCAAAAGTTATTCATGCCGAAGGGGAGTTTCAGGCCGCTCAGAAACTGGCCGATGCCGCTACGGTGATAGCCTCGGCGCCAAGTGCGATGCAGTTGCGATTCCTCCAGACGCTGGTAGAGGTTTCAGCCGAGAAGAACTCGACTCTGATTTTCCCGGTCCCGATCGATCTCCTGAGTTCAATCAAGGGCTTTCTTGACCGGGGGGCGAAGGAGTAGCTGTTTGTCGTAAGTGACAGATATGGCAGAGGCCGCCCGATGGGCGGCCTCTTTTTTTTGCGATCAGATTTTCCTACCAGCAATCCGAGTCAGTGAAACCTAATGCGGCAGACCCTTCGGCAAGCTCAGGACAGGCGGGGGCGTCTGCCGCACACAGGAAAAAGAAATACTTCGCCATCTATCAAATCTCGCAGACACTGCGATCCACGTTGTTGGCTGGACCGACAGCACGATCCGCTTTACAACCGGGCTGAGTCTGCCTATATTCCGCGCATGAAATCAAAAAGAACTGACTATATCAGCTGGGAAGAGTACTTCATGGCCATAGCCCAGCTTTCGGCCAAGCGCTCCAAGGACCCTTCGACCCAGGTAGGAGCCTGCATTGTAAACCGTAACAAGCGGATCATTGGAATTGGCTACAACGGCTTTCCGATTGGCTGCTCGGATGATGAGCTTCCCTGGGACAGGGAAGGGGATTTCCTTGAGACCAAATATCCGTATGTTTGTCATGCCGAGATGAACGCCATCACCAACGCTTCAAATAAGCCGGAACTGGAAGGCGCCTCACTTTACGTCTCGCTTTTCCCTTGCAATGAATGCGCTAAACTCATTGTACAGGTTGGAATTAAAGAGGTTGTCTATCTGAGCGACAAATACCGGGACCAGGACCTGTTTGTTGCCGCCCGGAAAATTTTTAATATGGCCGGGGTGCGTTGCCGCGAACTGAAGCCCGACAACAAAACGATCAATCTGGTGCTTGATACGGACCAATAGAGCGTTCTCCGACCGGCCAACCGGAAGTCTCCCTTTCCCAATTATTTGATATTGAGATTCAATTTCTTATTGCTTTTGCCGATCACGATGTTAATATGACCTCTTAATTGCTACTATCGTCATCCTGAAAATAGACCGGAGGAATCCAAAATGACCAGAACCAAGGAAGACATTTTAAGGCTCATAGACGAAGCCGGGATTCAATATATTCGCCTCTGTTTTACCGATGTCCTGGGTAAGATAAAGGGGATGTCTATTACACGCTCAGAGATTGAGCAGGTTCTGGATGAGGGGCAGGGTTTTGACGGTTCTTCGGTTGAGGGTTTCGCGCGGATCGAAGAATCCGACCTGATGGCTGTGCCGGACCCGGTTACCTTTCGGATAATTCCGTGGGAGATTGCCGGACAACGGGTAGCAATGATGTTTTGCGATATCACCAATCCGGATGGTACCCCTTACGATGGGGACCCGCGCTGGATTCTTCGGAAAAACCTTGAGCGTGTTCATGACAAGGGCTGGACCTACTATGTTGGTCCGGAAATAGAATACTTCTACTTTGCCGATGACAGCCATACCGTTCCTCTTGACAAGGATGGATATTTCGACTACGGGACGGTTAATGTCGGGACACAGCTGAGGAAGCAGACGGTTACTGCTCTTGAGGCAATTGATATACCGGTGGAATGTTCGCACCACGAGGTTGCCCCGAGCCAGCATGAGATTGACCTGAAGTACCAGGAAGCGCTGGTGATGGCAGACTTTGCCCAGGTGTACCGTTTTATCGTCAAAGAGATCGCTTTGGAGAACAATGTCTATGCTACCTTTATGCCGAAACCGATCTTTGGGGAAAATGGCAGCGGCATGCATTGTCACATGTCCCTGTTCAAGGGGGGGAACAATCTCTTTTTTGAAGAGAAGGGGGAGTACCACCTGTCAGAAATGGCGAGGCAGTTCACCGCCGGAATCCTCAAGCATGTCAAGGAGTTTACGTTAATCACCAACCAGTGGGTCAATTCTTACAAGCGACTTGTGCCCGGTTACGAAGCTCCCGTGTATGTCAGCTGGGGGAGGCGTAATCGTTCCAGTATGGTGAGAGTGCCGATGTATCGTGTTGGCAAGGAAAAAGCGACCAGGATTGAACTCCGCTCGCCCGATCCAGCGGCCAACCCGTACTTAGCTTTTTCAGCTATGTTAGCCGCCGGACTGAAGGGGATTGAGAACAAGTATGAACTGGGCGCCCCTATGGAAGAGAACATCTTCAACATGAGCGATGACCAGAAAGCCAAGCTGGATATTGATATGCTGCCGGATACTCTTGAGAATGCCATTCGCGCTTTTGAAGAGTCGGAACTGATGCGCGAAGCTCTGGGTGACCATGTCTGCGACAAGCTGATCGAGAACAAAAAGATGGAATGGGATCAGTACCGTATCCACGTCTCGAAGTTTGAGAGTGACAAGTATCTGCCGATTTTGTAGCTAATCAAAGATAATACCGTTAATTGTAAAGGCTGGACACAATGTCCGGCCTTTTTAATTTTTGATCAGAACCAGGGCCGGTTGTTTTTTGAGGGAGGCGGCTATGGAAAAACGGCAAGTCGTATTTGTTTTGTCGTTGGTTTCAGTTCTGATAGCAATAGTTGGCTCCGGTTGCGGTTGTAACATGTCTGACAAAAATGTAAACAGGGAAAAGTTATTAATGCTTTTGTATCCAAGTCATCCGGCCATGCGTGACCTATTGGATGATGCCGCGCTTGATGCCGCCTTTCTCTGTATATACAAACCGGGTATAACTAACGGGAAGCCGATCAAAGTTTGGGTGACATACAAGGTGGCCTTCTCGCGTCCAGAGGGATAGGTCCATTGATGGGAGCGTAGAGGCGCTTCAGTTCTGACTTGCCAGCGACTCCCTTTTCCCTATATTCTCTTCCATGTCTGATTACAAATCAATGACGGCGGCGGAGATTGCCAAAGCTGTCTCAAGCGGCCAACTGAGCGCGGTCGAAATCACCAAAGAGGCGCTGGAGCTGGCTCGTACTGAAGGAAAAGAACTCAACGCCTTTGTCACGCTCTGCGAAGAGAAAGCGCTGAAGCAGGCTTCCGAATTAGATCAGATCGTCAAGGATGATAGAGCGGGGGGATCGCCCCCGTTACCATTGTGCGGGGTGCCGGTGGCAATCAAAGATAATATCTCCTATACCGGTTACAAAACGACCTGCGGGTCGCACATTCTGGAGGGCTATCAGCCCCCTTATGATGCCACCGCGGTGCAGAATCTTATCAAGGCCGGAGCGGTGATAATCGGCAAGACCAACATGGATGAGTTCGCGATGGGTTCCTCTAATGAAACTTCCTATTTCGGGCCGGTGAAAAACCCGGTTGGTGATGATCTCGTTCCGGGGGGCTCATCGGGCGGATCGGCGGCGGCAGTTGCGGCCGGGATAGTGCCAATCGCTTTTGGTTCAGAGACGGGCGGATCGGTTCGTCAGCCAGCATCGTTTTGCGGCATCCAGGGATTGAAACCGACCTACGGCGGAATCTCCCGCTACGGACTGGTAGCGTTTGGCTCTTCGCTGGACCAGATTTCTCCGTTTGCCCGTAACAGTGAGGACCTGGCCCTGGCTTATCAGGCTGTCTCCGTGTACGACCCCAATGACAGCACTTCGCTAAATTACGAGCGTCCCAATTACACCAAGGCACTCGACAGGGACAGGAAATTCAGAATCGGCGTGCCGAAAGAGTTTTTTGCCGAAGGGCTTGATGCGGAAGTTGAAAAATCTATCCGAGATGGTATCGACCGGCTTCGGGCGGAAGGGCATACGATCGAGGAATTGTCGCTGCCATTGATCGACCAGAGTATTGCCGCTTACTACACTATTGCCTGTGCCGAAGCCTCCTCTAACCTCGCTCGCTATGACGGCGTAAAGTATGGAATCCGGGAGGGAGGGGACAAGTCTCTGGCCGAGATGTATGCCGAGACGCGCTCGGTCGGATTTGGGGACGAAGTCAAGCGGCGGATCATGCTGGGTACTTTTGTACTGTCGTCCGGCTATTACGATGCCTACTACCAGAAAGCATCGCAGGTGCGGGAATTGATCTGTCGTGAATTTGAAAGCGCTTTTGAGAAGCATGACCTCTTGATCGGTCCTACCACGCCGACCGCCGCTTTCAAGTTCGGAGAGAAGATCGATGACCCGCTGGCTATGTATCTCTCCGATATGTTTGTAGCTTCGGCCAACCTGACCGGCTCCCCGGCCCTTTCGATTCCGTGCGGGCTTACTTCGGATGAAAGGCCGATTGGCCTGCAGTTTGTTGCCCGACGTCAGGGGGAGTCGGAACTGTTCCAGATCGCCCATGCCTGGGAAAGACTTGCCTGAGCATGCCGTTCGCTGATCTTGGTGACATCCGCATTCACTATCTTGATAATCGGCGAGACGCGGCGCCGATAGTTTTCCTGCATGGTTTTACGCTCGACCACCGCTCCTGGGCACCACAGACACGTTTTTTTGATAAAGACTATCACGTTATCGTGATGGACTCGCGCGGGCATGGACAGTCAGACGCGCCGGCAACCGGCTATGCGCGGTCGGATCGGGTGCTCGATCTGTTGAAGCTGTTGGATTGTCTCCATATCGAAAAAATACATTTGGTCGGCCTTTCTATGGGCGGATCGACCGGAATCGGGTTCGCGCTTGATCACTCCGACCGGCTACTATCGCTAACGCTGGCCTCGACCGGAGCGGCCGGCTACAGTCCCGGTTCGAAAATCTCCCGGATTGATCAGATTGCTCGCGAACAGGGGATCGATACGGCCCGTGAGGTCTGGATAAAAACATCACTGAAATGGTACGGGGAAGAAAAGAAGGAGATTCGCGACCTGATGCTCAGAATGATGCGGGAACACTCGGGAGCGATCTGGGCAGACCAGAGGCGGGGTGCGTATCCGAGATTCATTGATCTGGACCATGTGAGCGAAATCAGTGTCCCGACGAACATCATGGTGGGGGAGCGGGACCGGATTTTCCTGCCGCTGGCCAGGCAGCTCCACGAGCTAATTGAAGGCAGCCAGCTGCATCTATTCAAAGATGTTGGTCATATGGTGAATCTTGAGGCTCCCAAGCAGTTTAACCGGAAGCTTAAAGCATTTCTTGAAGGCGTACCGGTTTAGGATGTACAGCTTTCACAAGTGCTTGCTATTCGATTGACTTCCCTCTAATATAGCATATATTCTGCCCCTTAAGTGAGTCCCGTTATACGGCGCTGGCCGTCAAGTTTGAGGTGATTTCGTTGGTTTCTCCCGCCCAGACCAAAGAGATAGCGTATGAACCGGTGATTGGACTGGAAGTCCACGCCCAGCTTCAGACCGAGAGCAAGATATTCTGTGGCTGCAGGGTCTCATACGGGGAAGAACCAAACAGTCTGACCTGCCCGGTCTGCCTTGGTCTGCCGGGCGCTCTCCCGATCCTGAATAAGCAAGCGGTAGAATATGCGATGCGGATGATTCTGGCTGTGGGCGGACAGGTAAACGGGCACTCGGTCTTTGCGCGGAAGAATTACTTTTACCCGGACCTCCCCAAGGGGTATCAGATATCGCAGTTCGACAAACCGATTGGGACCGGCGGAGCAATCCAATATCGAGTTGACAAAGGGGAGCCGCAGTGTTGTCGGCTAATCAGGATTCATCTGGAAGAAGATGCCGGAAAGTCTATCCATCCTGAGTCCGGAGAAAGCCGGACAAGGGTTGATCTCAACCGGTGCGGGACCGCCCTGATTGAGATTGTCTCAGAGCCGGACCTGTTAAGCCCTCAAGAGGCTTACGCCTACCTCGTTAAGCTTAAACAAATACTTCAATACCTGGAAGTCTGTACCGGCGACATGGAAAAGGGGCATTTGCGATGTGATGCCAATGTCTCGGTCCGACCGGTGGGGCAAAAAGAACTGGGTACGCGCACAGAACTCAAGAATATGAATTCATTCAAAGGGGTGGAACGGGCCCTGACTTTCGAGATCGAGCGTCAAACGGCACTGCTGCGAGCGGGTGGCGAAATTGAACAGACCTCGCTGATGTGGGACGAAAAAAAACAGGTGGCCGAGCCGATGCGCTCCAAAGAAGAATCTCACGACTATCGTTATTTCCCGGAACCAGACCTTCTTGATCTCACGATTACGAGTGAGTGGATCGAAAGCGTCAGGGCTGAACTTCCGGAACTCCCGGAGGAAAAAGCGGAGCGCTTTTTGTCAGACTACCGGATCAGAGAGTATGACGCCGGGGTACTGACCGACAGCAGGGAATTGGCCGACTTCTTTGAGCAGGTGGTAGCTCTTTTTGATGATCCCCGCACGGCGGCCAACTGGATTCAGACCGAGTACCTCAAAACCCTCAACGAATTGAAACTCTCCGTGGCTGAATTCCCCGTCCGAGCCGTACAGGTGGCCGGGCTGCTCAAATTGGTATCGAGCGGAAAAATATCCGGCAAGATGGCCAAGACAGTTTTTGCCGAGATGGTCAGCCGGGCAATGTCGGATCAACAAAGAGATTTCTCACCGGAGGGAGTAGTGCGGGATCTGGGGCTGGAACAGGTTTCTGATGAATCGGCCCTTGCATTGATAGTTGACAAGATTATTTCCGAGAACGAATCGCAGGTTCAGGCGTATCGTAATGGAAAAGAGAAACTTTTTGGCTTTTTTGTCGGGCAAGTTATGAAAGAGACCAAAGGACAGGCCAACCCGGAGGTTATTAACCGCCTTCTCAAGGAGAGGCTTGGTAACTGAAATGAATGAGAGAGACGCACGGATAGCAGTCTTCCTGTCCGGTGGCGGGTCAAATTTCCAGGCCCTGCTGGATGCTCACAAGGCCGGCATTCTTTCCGGAAAGGTCGTGCTGGTCCTGTCCAATAATAAAAAGGCCGGCGGCTTGGAAAAAGCAAGAGCGGCTGGCGTGGAGTCAATGGTTTACCGGAGCAAAGATTTTGAGTCTGAAGAGGCGGCTTCGCTATTCCTGCTTGAAAAACTGAGAGAAGCGGATGTCGGATATATAGCCTTGTGCGGTTATCTGAGACTACTTCCGGTTGAAGTGGTACGGGAGTTCTCCGGACGAATTCTCAACGTTCATCCGGCTCTTCTGCCCAAGTATGGAGGCAGGGGGATGTATGGTCACTTTGTTCACGAGGCGGTCATTGCTGCCGGAGAAAAAGAGTCCGGTGTGACGGTCCATATGGCGGACGAGATATACGATCATGGGAAGATATTGGAGCAGGTGAAGGTGGAAGTTTTGCCGGATGATACACCGGAGTCCCTGGCGGCTCGGATTCTGAAACAGGAACATAAGCTGTACCCGAGGGTACTGGAAAAACTGATAAAGGGATACTATTCATGAACACAAAGCCGGTTGTCCTGGAAACCGATATTAAAGAATACCCACTGATAAATCGTGGAAAAGTACGCGACATCTATGATATGGGTGACAGCCTTCTGTTTGTCGCCAGTGATCGGATATCGGCGTTTGATGTCGTCATGCCAAACGGGATTCCGGGTAAAGGGGAAGTCCTGACCCAGATGTCATTGTTCTGGTTCGATTTCCTCAAGGGAGTAGTCGACAATCATTTGATCACGGCGAATATTGATGAATTCCCTGAGGACCTAAAGAAGTACCGGGAGATTCTTGACGGCCGCTCAATGATTGTGGTGAAGGCGGATCGTATCGATGCTGAGTGTATTGTTCGGGGGTATATCTCCGGGTCAATGTGGAAAGAACTGAAAGCGGTGCGGAAGACCGGATCAAATATTGTTCATGGGTTTGAGTTTCCAGCCGATCTTGATGAATCCGGAAAACTCCCGGAGACGCTATTCACTCCGTCTTCAAAAAACGATGACGGGCATGATGAGAATATTAGTTACGCACAGCTTGAAGAGCTGATTGGCCGGGATGTAGCGGCACTTTGTCGCGAGAAATCACTGGCCGTTTACCAGACGGCGGCCGACTATGCCCTGACCAAGGGGATCATAATTGCCGATACCAAGTTTGAGTTTGGGTTCAAGAACGGCAATTTCATTCTGATCGATGAGGTCCTCTCACCGGATTCAAGCCGCTTCTGGCCGGTCGACCAGTACAAGGTTGGGGTGTCGCAGCCCTCATTCGACAAGCAGCCGATTCGTGACTACCTGGACAAATTGAGTTGGGACAAAAAGCCACCGGCCCCGGCTCTGCCGGATGAAGTTATTGAAGCTTCGGCGCGTCGCTATGCCGAGGCTCAGAGATTGTTGACAGGAAAGTAAGATGAGTGAGAAAAAAATAAAGCGGGCTCTGATATCTGTTTCTGACAAGACGGGGATAGAAGAGCTGGCCAGGGAACTTCATGCCCTGGGGATTGAGATAATCTCCACCGGGGGAACACTTCGGCAGGTCAAAGAGGCGGGCGTTCCGGCGGTGTCGGTTTCGGCTTTCACCGGCTGCCCCGAGATGCTGGATGGCCGGGTCAAGACCCTTCATCCCAAAGTCCACGCCGGAATATTGTACCGTCGTGACGAAGAGAGTCATGTTGAGCAGATGAGCAGTTCGGACTACAAGCAGATCGACTTAGTAGTTGTGAATCTCTATCCGTTCCAGCAGACGGTTGCCCGTGCGGATGCTTCGCATGAGGAGATCATAGAGAATATTGATATCGGCGGCCCCGGTATGATCAGGAGTTCCGCCAAGAACTACGAGTCGGTTACAGTCGTGGTCGATCCGTTGGATTACAGCCGGTTAATCACGGAGCTGAAAGATAACAACGGCGCCACTACGCCCGATTTCAGGTATGGCTGTGCGGCCAAAGCCTACGGTATGACCGCCACCTATGACAAAGCGATTTCCGAGTACTTTGCCTGTCACGCCGAGCAATCGCCTACCGAGCAGAAACCTCAACTAACACTCAACTATACTTTGAAAAGCAAACTGCGATACGGCGAGAACCCGCACCAGACCGCTTCGGTTCACTCGCGTGACAGCTTTGTTGGCCCCTCCCTGGTGAACGCTGAAGTTTTATCGGGGAAGGAGCTTTCGTATAACAACTATGGTGACCTCGATGCCGGGCTGGAGATGGTTCTCGATTTTGACGAGCCGTTTACGGTCTTGCTTAAGCATGCCAATCCGTGTGGGGCGGCGGTTGGGTCGACAATTACCGAGGCTTACCGGGCCGCCTACGACTCCGATCCGCTGTCCGCTTTTGGATGTATCATTGCCTTGAATCGGGAAGTGGACATGGATTGCGCTAAGGTGATTCATGAGACACCGTTTGTGGAGTGTGTCCTTGCTCCCGGCTATTCCGAGGAAGCCTTCAAGCTTCTCAAAAAGAAAAAGGCGCGGCGATTGCTGTCATTGGATGCAATCCCTAAGGGGAGAGTTGCCGGACAGGATATGTACAAATTCATCCAAGGGGGCCTGCTCGTGCAATCGGTCGATGAACTGTTCAGGCCGCAATCGGAATGGAAAGTGGTCACGGAACGGCAGCCGACCAAAGAGGAACTCAAATCGCTCTGGTTTGCCTGGAAAGTGGTCAAACATACCAAATCAAACGCAATCGTTCTGGCCAAAGGGAACGCTACGGTCGGGGTCGGCATGGGGCAGACTTCGCGGGTCGATTCCGGATTCATGGCGGTCAAGAGAGCGGGGGCAAGAAGCAAGGGAGCGGTGATGGCTTCCGATGCTTTCTTCCCGATGCCGGACGGTCTTGAAGTTGGTACCGACGCCGGTGTCACGGCGGTGGTCCAGCCGGGCGGTTCCAAAGGGGACGAAGCTGTCATTGAAGCGGCCAACAAAGCGGGTGTGACCATGTTGTTCACCGGCGAACGGCATTTCAAGCATTAGGCGACATTTCAAATCGTAATCGTTGGTCGGGACCTTCACGGTCCCGACGATTACTGAACGCTTTGTTAGAATTGTCTCCCGCAGACTGAAACCAGCAACAGCAGTGGTTGCGGTCGAGTATCCAATTTTTCAATCTAGTACTGGCTAAAAAAGACCTGTTTATGTCATATTAGGGAACAATGTTCTTAAATCTGGTGTTTTGGGGTCTAAGGTCCGGGAACAAATCCGTTCAAGGAGGAAAACGTCCATTGCGGTACAAGTTATTAGTACCCGTTGCAATCCTATTATTGATCGTCGGCTCATCGGTGCTCTCTTTACCTCGCCTGAGTATTGAGCAGGGGGCTGCCTGCGGTGAGTGCCATATCAGTCCAAGTGGGGCCGGGATGCGCAACGAGTTTGGAAATTACTCGGTCGCGTTCAGCGAGTTGGCTCTGCCTCAGTTGAAAAATAAGGTCTCTCAGGAATATGTGAGCCCGCGCGTGGCTCCATCGTTGCTGGTTGGGTTTGATTCGCGCTATCTCATTTTTGACGACGGCACAATATTTCGTATGCAGACCGATGCTTTCCTTAATTTTGAGCCGCTGAAAGAAATCCAGTACCAGCTCAGGATTGGCGAAGACCCTGTCGGTGAGTTTAGGGCCTTTGAGAGCTTCATGCTATTTAAGCCAAGTAGCCATCTCTTTGTTAAGGCGGGGCGTTTTGCCCCCTCTTTTGGTCTTCATGTAGATGATCACAAGTCGTTTGTTCGTGATCGAACCGGCAATGGTTCTAATCCGTACCTCGATGGTTTTGCTATTGGAGGGAAGCTCGGACGGTTTCATTCTGCCCTTGAGTTTTTTAACCCTTCGGATGTAGGCACAATAAACTGGCATTCGTATGCCGTGGGAGAGTATGGTTCGGTCGGCTATATGGGCGGGGCTTCGCTGCGGTTTGGCGAATCAAGGTCTGGTCTGGATTCAGGGCTGCCTGACAATCGTGCCCTTTTTGGCGGCCTCAACTATGATCGATATACGATTATGGGAGAGTACGATCTGGTCGGGAGTTATTCCGAAGCGCGGGCGGTTTACGGCAGTGTCACGACAAGACTTGAGTATGGACTCTATTTGATCGGAG
>JARGFS010000042.1 GCA_029211095.1 bacterium
AAAATGTAATCATCACCGGCAATATGCCCCACAAAACCCTCGCGACAGAGATCAAACACAACGTCCTTAAGGATTCTGGCCGTCAGCTTGACTACTTTGTCCCCAGAAACATATCCGTAGTAATCGTTATAGGCTTTGAAATTATCCAGGTCGGCGTAACAGAGGGCAAACTCTGACTGCATCTCCAGCTGACGGACAACCTCCTGTTCAATGATTGTGGTTCCGGGCAGACAGGTGGAGGGATTCACCGAGAGATCGCGCCGATTTCGTTCGATGACGGCCCTGACCCTGGCGTGAACGAGTTTTTCCACCCATTCCCCATGAATGAATTCTTCGGCCCCGTTTTCAAAGGCGGCTACTACAACGCTGTTGTCCGGATCGGGGTGATACAGTATTACCGGAATCATAGCGAGAAAAACATTCTGTTTGATACTCCGGACCATCTCCAGCTCGGCCATGAAATCGCTCTTCCCCCCGATAACGATGGCATCGATAGGGTAGCGTTGGCAGATTGTAAAAAGATCATCGGTGCAGTCAAAAAAATGAAAGCAGTTCTTATGATCAGAAAAGTATCTTTGAAGATAGAAATCAAGATTGATACCATCTTGCCGGACGGCAAAATGGTAGATGGTCTTATTTGGCAGGCCGCTCTCTATCGGCCCCAGCCAATTCTCGAGGATGGTATTTTCTGTGTTCGGCAACTATATATTCACGGTCTAAGGTTGTATATATCTGTGTTGTAGATATATCGGCATGACCGAGCATTTCTTGCACTACTCTTAGATCAGCACCTCCTTCAAGGAGATGAGTTGCAAAGGAATGGCGAAAAGTATGGGGGCTAACCGGTTTGGTGATATTGGCCTGAATTACTCTTTTTTTTATCATTTTCCACATTCCTACTCGAGAGAACGGTTTGGCAAACCTGTTGAGAAACAGGCAATTAGATGATTCTCTTGGAGTTTCTGAGGACTGGTTGGCCAGTAGAGTATTGATAGTTTTTATAGAAAGATCGGACATAGGGACCAAGCGCTGCTTCCCCCCTTTGCCGGTTACTCGAAGAAATCCGGCTTCAAGCTCCAGATCGGACATTTTGACAGAGATCAGTTCCGAAATCCTCAGCCCGGATCCGTAGAGTAGTTCCAGAGCAGCCCGGTCTCTTTTTCCGCTCAAAGAAGAGGTGTCGATAGTCTCAAGGATCGTTTCAATTTCCCGGGGGGCGAGATAATGGGGGTGATACCTTGCGATTCGCGGAGCCGAGAAGGCCGCCGAGGGATTCCGGTCGATCAGTTTTTGTTTGGTCAGGTATTCCAGAAACTGCTTCAGGCTGGATATTTTGCGGGCAATGGTGGCCGGTTTTTGGCCGGACTCATAGAGTTCACGAACATGCTTACCGATCAGCGTGGTGGTCAGTTTCCTGGGGTCTTCGGTTCCGATTGCATCAGAGAACTCGGTCAGATCTCGTCCGTAGGAGAGGATTGTGTTACGCGACAGTCCTCGTTCCAGTTTCAAGTACTGCAGGTAATCTTCGATATGCAGTGATAGCATGAGTTATTCAGACCTTGTGCGAAATTGATATTACAGCCGCAACTTCGTGGCCGACTGATTTGAGGCAGCTGGCTGCTTCTCGGACAGTGGCGCCACTGGTAACGACATCATCGACCAGGATCAGCCTCTGTCCATCACCGGATAATTCGGTTGGTTCAAATACAGATTTGATGTTTGCTTCCCGAGCCGACAGTTCCAGTTTCGCCTGATGGCGTCTTCGCTTGGTGCGCACAATCAGTGACTCATTCGACTCTATGCCCAGCAACTCAGAAAGTCTGGCTGCAACCAGACCGGCCTGGTTGTATCCGCGTTGACGCTCCCGAGAGGGATGCAGAGGAATCGGGACCAGAGAGTCAGCTTCCTGTTTCATGATTGCATCTCCCAACCGGGCGGCAATCTGGACGGCGAATTCATTGGCCAGAAAACTGGTCCCCTTGAATTTCATCTGAATAATCATATCACTCAACGGGCTCTCATACTCCCCGAGAGAAAAAAGCGGCAGCGAGTATTCTCCGCACTGCGGACAGGTAGTTGATTTCTCCGGAATGGGCTCATGACAGCCAAGGCAGACCGCTCCCTTGATAAACTTAATTGACTCCCGGCAGTCCGGACAGATACCATCTTCCCCATCATAGTAGCCGGCACAGCCGGTGCAAAGGGGTGGGATGAAAAACTCAATCAGTCCGCCTATGAGACTGTTCTCTCTGAGTGGTTTGGGAACTGGCATAAGTTCAAGATGCAATTGGTCGGCGGATGTTACAAGCAAAAACAGTGTGGATTAGCGCTTGCCTCTGACACGATTCAGCAGTCTCCGGCCAGTGTAGTACAGGATCAGGGCCGACAGTAGAACCGCCGAGATCTGGTCCAGAAGAGATGCGTCATGTTGATGTCCGGCCGCTGTCGACCAACCTTCCTGGGGCCAGAGCAGGTACAACCGGTCCAGGGCCAAACCGGCTAAAATCGAGACAACCAGTATGGCGAGCAAATATCTAACCAAGGCCGCTCCTTTGAGGATCTTTGAAACCACCACCAGTGAAGCCGCGTTAGTGGCGGGCCCGACCATCAGGAAGACCAGAACGGCACCGGGTGAAAAACCGCCGGCCAGCATCGCCGCCGCCATCGGGGTTGAAGAGGTCGCACAGATATAGAGCGGCAGTCCGATCAGAATTGCCCCAGCGTAACCGCCCCATCCGTCAATCAAGCCTTCCGGAAGACTCAGGAGGTTGCCACCAAGGAGCAGGGAGACCAGACCGGCCAATACGTATCCGATCAAGAGGTATGGAGCTATATCACTGAGCAGGTCGGTCACGCCGTACCGGAGGCCGGACCAAAGTCGGATTCGGATGGACTTGTCACTGACGATCTCATTCTTACTTCCGCAGCAGGAATCATCGCAGTTGGCCGGAATCGATTCAGCAGATGAAACAGGCTCAGGAGAGTCATCTTTGCCAACCAGACTCTCTACTCCCCCGGCTGCGAACGCGGTCAGAAAGGCGGTGATTGGCCGGGCGATAGTCATGAGCGGATCGGTCAGAGTATAGGTCAGCATGATGGAGTCTACTCCCGATTCAGGAGTAGAGATAAGAAATGAGGCGGTGCCCGCTTTGCTGACGCCTGACTGCCGAAGCTGGTGGGCTACCGGCAGTACCGAACAGGAGCAGAGCGGCAACGGAACGCCAATCAGGGCAGCCCGAAAAACCTGTTGCAAGTCCGATCCTTTCATAAACCGTACAAATCGCTTGGAATCAAGCACGATTGAAACCAGACCGGCCAGAAGCAGACCGATAAAAAGCAAAAAGGCCGAGTCGATCAGCATTACCCAGATTGACTCGGCCAGAATTTGAAGCTGTTCGATCAATTAGCCACCAATTTGCTTCAGGTAGTCTCGGGCGGCTTCGGCCGCGGAACCATTGGGATCGATTTGCAAATACTGCTCCCAGTAGTATTTAGCCGAGTCATTGTTTTTCATTGAGTAGTGAACGATACCAAGGTTGAAATTGGCAATCCCATGTTCAGGATGTTCCGCAATCACTTTGTTGAATTCTTCCATAGCCCGAGCGGCCAGCCCCATCCCGTGAAGACAGGCGCCGAAATCGGTCCTGACATCATAGGCATCTGCTTTGATAGCAAGCGCCCGCTTGTAACATTCCGCAGCGACAGCGTAATTACTCTGATCCATGTTGGTGTTACCCATCCCCACCAAACCTTCAAAGTCGGTCGGGATATTGGGCAAGGCTCCCATCATCGATTCCATATCACCACCATGAGGATTAGCCTGATTCTGGGCTACTTCCTGCACCGGAACCGGGGGTTCTTCCGGTTCACGCACCAGAACGTATCCGATACCGATAGCGGCAATTACCCCCACTATGATCAGGTTATCACGCAGAGCATGACTGGCCTTCTTTCCCGGCTTCCCGGATTTACCGGCCGCCTGAACAGGGGCTCCACATTCGGGGCAAAACTTGGACCCGGCTGGTACGGTTGCCGAACAGTCGGGGCATTTCTTTTCAGTCATATCTTAATCCTTCCTAATTTCGTTTCGATTAGAGCCAAATATAAGGAGACTTAAGCTAATTGCAATTCAAAAAAGCAGGATTCAACATGAGTGACAAACTAAAAACGATCCATTATATTAGCCAAAAGATAATCACCCAGAAAGGACTCTGTGTCGTGCCAAAAATAGTAGCTCTAACTCTTTTCAGCCTGATCTCTACCTGCCTGACTGCTCAATCGGCCACTTACCTGCCTGATGCAGACTCAGTTATGGCCCATGTGATGGTACTGGCCGATGACTCGCTTGAAGGACGGGAAGTAGGTGAACCGGGGGAGCTAAAAGCGGCTCAATATATCGCCAAGCAGTTTGAAAAGGCTGGCCTTGAGCCAGCCGGTGACAACGGCACGTATCTGCAGTCGTTTGGATTCATAAAAGCAATCGACTTTGGCACCAACAACCATCTTACAATCAACGGGATGGGGTTGCAGTTGGCAGAAGATTTTGTCCCGCTCAAGCAGTCCTGGTCCGGATCGTTTGATTTTGACGGTGCTGTATTCGTGGACTATGGCATCAAAACCGGTGACTCGGCTTCGGATTACAACGATTACGCCGAGAAGACTGTCGAAGGTAAGGCGGTGATAATCAAAAGGTTCTCCCCCTCTTCTGAAGAAAATCCTCATGTCGATTTCAGTTCCTATAGCTCACTCACCGACAAAATCCGTATGGCTCTTGATCAGAAAGCAGCCGGAATCATATTTGTAACACCGGAAGGTGAAACAGACACGTTGAGTGAGATTTCACCCGCTTTCATAGCGGAAAAATCAATCCCGATTTTCCTGTTACGGAACAGCGGCATGGAAAAAGCCGGGATTGAATTGGCGAATCCGGATATCCACTCGATTGCAGGTGAACTTGAGTTGGTTCGCACCCGGGATACCGGCTACAACGTTATCGGTCTTGTCCCGGCCAAAAGTGACACCACTATTATTCTGGGAGCCCATTATGACCATCTGGGCTGGGGAACGCCAAGCTCGCTGTACCGGGGGGATGAACCGATGATTCACAACGGGGCCGATGACAACGCGTCCGGCACCGCTGCCCTGATAGAACTGGCTCGCCACTATAGCTCGCAGAAAGAGAGCCTTCGTCATTCCTTCCAGTTTGTAGCCTTCTCCGGCGAAGAGGCCGGGTTGCTCGGCTCCAGTCATGTGGCCAAGAATGAACAGTTTGATCCAACCATGACCCGGGTGATGCTGAATATGGATATGATCGGCCGGGTCAAAGATCAGGATAATGAACTGGCCATCATGGGGACCGGAACCTCTACCGAGTTTCCGGAATTTTTTGAGACATATGAGGCTGAAGGACTAAAGATCACCAAGAAAGAGTCCGGCACCACTCCCTCCGACAATACCATGTTCTACAATCGCTCGATTCCTTCGCTGATGTTTTTCACCGGGGCCCATAGCGATTATCATCGCCCCACCGATGACGCCGACAAAATTGATGCTGACGGAATTGTTAAAGTCGCCAACGTTGTGGCCAGCATTGCCGACTATGTCGATTCCCTGCCCGGACCGCTGACTTTCCAGAAGACGAAAGACCCGGAAGGTGCCGGTAAGCGGCGCTCAAGATTCTCAGTCAGCCTGGGAGTTATGCCTGACTATGTTGCCGAAGTGAAGGGATTGAAGATCGATGGTGTCACGCCGGAGAAACCGGCCGCGGTGGCTGGAATCCAGGAGGGGGACATTGTCATCCGGTTGGGGGAATACGGAATCGGTGACATATATGAGTATATGAACGCCCTGGGTAAGTTCAGAAAAGGGGACAGCTGTCAGGTAATTTACGTTCGTGGAAGTGATACGCTGACCGCTGATTTGGTTTTTTGACAGCGGCATTGTCCTCATCAGCTGGAAGAAGAACTGTCGTGCCCTTTGGACCTGACCACCGAGAGAACGCCCTTGACATTTCGAATCTTTTGAAAGATTCGATTCAAGTGCGACAACGAGGCGACTTCGATCACGAATTTCCCCAGCGCAGTAGTATCCTTAACATGCATTTCTGCTGCCCGAACGTTGGTGTTTGAATCCGAAATGGCGGTGGTCACATCCCGCAACATGTTCTTGCGATCTTCGACCACAATCTCCAGTTCGACAATAAATGACTGGTCTTTGTCAGTATCCCAGGAAACATCTATCAGCCGCTCGGGATGATCTGACTGCAGCGCCAAGGCCGAATTGCAGTCTGCGCGATGAATTGTAACCCCTCTCCCCCGAGTGATAAATCCGACAATTTTCTCTCCGGGAATCGGCTGGCAGCAACCGGCAAAGCGAAACATCATGTTGTCCATGCCATGAATCTTGATTCCCTTGGAACCGCGAATCCGGTCCATAACCCGACTGACAAAACCAATTTGCGGCTTGTCTTCTTCGGGAAGAACCAAATCCAGAAGTCTCCGGACCGAAATTGATCCTTCCCCCAGAGCTCCGAACAAGGCATCAATGCTGCCCTTGTCCAGTTTTTCAGCCGCTTCCAGTAGAACAGAATCCTCAGGGGCGGTCTGGCGCGTCCCTTTCAGTTTTCTCTCCCAAATCTGACGCCCCAGAGCAACCGACTGCTCAAAACCGACCTGGTTCAGCCACTTCTTTATCTTTGCCCTGGCCCGCGATGTCTTGACCAGTTTTAACCAGTCGTGGGAAGGGGAGCGGTTTGGGTTGGTTATGATCTCCACCGAGTCGGCCGTGTTGAGCTCAGTGGACAGGGGCACCAGTCGACCGTTTACTTTGGCCCCGGCCGTGTGCAGTCCGACATCGGTGTGGATTTGGAAGGCAAAATCAAGCGGGGTGGACCCTTTTGGCAAATGGACTAACTTGCCGTTGGGGGTATAGACAAAGATGTCCTCTGAGTACAGGTCAATCCGAAGATATTCCAGAAACTCGGCCGGATTGGTCATATCCTTCTGCCACTCCAGAACATCGCGCAGCCAGATCATCTGGCGATCGTCCTTACTCATCTGCTGCCGCCCCTCTTTGTAAAGCCAGTGGGCGGCAATTCCATTCTCGGCAACGTAGTGCATCTGGTGAGTCCTGATCTGAACTTCCATCATCTTCTGATGCGGCCCGATCAAGGTGGTATGAAGTGATCTATATCCGTTTTGCTTGGGATTGGCAATATAGTCATGGAAGCGATTCGGAACCGGTTTCCACATCGTGTGAAGTATTCCCATTGCATGGTAGCAGTCACGCTCGGTGTTGACGATCACCCGGATGGCAAAGAGATCATATATCTCCTCAAACGGCACTTTGCGAATTCTGATTTTTCGGAAAATAGAATCAAGGTGCTTGGCTCGACCATTGACGGTTGCCGCTATGCTGTTTTTGTTCATCGCCTCTCGGATGGGGACGACCACCTGGTCAATGTACTGATCTCGCTCTTCCTTTCGTTCTCTTATGCGCTGTACGAGCTCCGCGTACACCTCTGGTTCACGGTACTTTAGCGATAAATCCTCAAGCTCTACTTTTACCTTATTGATGCCGAAGCGGTGCGCCATCGGACAGTAGACATCGGCCGTCTCCTGAGCAATCGCCTTCTGCTTCTCCGGCGGCATGAATTCCAGGGTTCGCATGTTGTGCAGTCGGTCGGCCAGTTTGATCAGAATGACGCGAATATCTTTCGACATGGTCAGCAGCATTTTGCGGAAGTACTCCACCTGCTGCTCTTCACGAGATGAGAAATGGACCGCCCCGATCTTGGTGACCCCGTCGACCAACTCGGCTATTTCATCCCCGAATTTCTCGCGGAGCTGTTCGATAGTAAACTCGGTGTCTTCGACCACGTCATGAACCAGACCGGCTGCAATAGTAACCGAGTCCATGTGCTGTTCGGCCAGGATGAAAGCAACCTGCAGGCAGTGATCAATATATGGCTCACCCGATTGCCGCTTTTGACCATCGTGCGCAAGATTAGAAAATTCGTACGCCTCTCGGATCAACGGGATGTTGATATTGGCGTTAAACGACTCTATCCGAATTATGAACTCAGCCAGATTCATTTTTGTATGAGCTATGACAGGGATTGTGCACTGACTTTCGAGTTAAAGAGCCCAATCACATTCCGGGCTACTACTTCTTCCTCAATCGAATTCATACACTGACATTGCTTGGGCGGGCACTTGCACACCCTGTTGGTTGGCTGCAGGACCCGGTGGTTGTTCCCAATCGGTCCCCACCGGACCGGCGACATTATCCTTTTCCCCGGATACAGGCCGACCACGCGGGTGCCGACAGCGACAGCCAGATGCAAAGGGCCGGTTGAGTTGGCCACAACAATATGTGACATGGACAGAACAGCGGCCAGGGTTCTCAGATCGGTCTCCCCCGCGATCTGCCGAATGGGTATTCCGAGACGGGCAGCTGTCTCATGGATAGTGGAACGCTCCAGTTCCGAACCGGAGATAATGACCGGCAGCCCCTGTTCATCCAGGAGTCGATACAACTGGATGAACTTTTCAAGCGGCCAGCGTTCGGCTGAACCGCCGGACCCTGGATGCAGCACAATGAACTTGTTTTCTATACCATGTTCGGCCAGTACACGGTGGGCGTTGCGCAGTTCCTTCTCCGTTGGATAGACACGAGGAGAGGTTGAATTCTCCCCATCGGCGAAAAACTCAAGAAAGTCCATATTGTATTCGCATTCATGCTTCTTGTTTTCGCGGCGACTGTGGAAGATATGATAGTTGAAAAAGACGGAATGGAATCTGCGAGCGGTGCCAACTCGGTACGGAATGTCGGACTTGTAAAAGAGCTGGGAAACATACCGCTCTGGATACAGGGCCACCACAACTTTGTAATTCCCCCCTTTTATTTTCTGAAAGAGGTCTTTTTTGTAGAGCGGGTCTTTGAAGAGCTGGTCGTTTTGCACTCTTACAATGCGATCAATAAGCGGGTTGTTTTCAAGTATGGGCGAAGCATAGAGCGAAGCCAGCACATCTACTCTACAGTCAGGATATCTTTTTTTAATTGTCTCTACGTATGGAACAGCCAGAACCAGATCACCCAGTTTGTCGGTACGACTGATCAGAATGCTGTCCCCTTTATTTATCTCAATAGTCTTACTCATCTATCTTGACTGCCTTTCCTATTCTGGCGCCACAATTCTCTCAATTTGGCATACTTGACAAAAACGGCCGAAGCTGACAGGACTGACAGCACGAACCCTTCGATTCCATCAAGGAAGCCTCCCCTAAGGAGATAATGTGTAATAAAAGATACTGGCGGTTTAATTACAAGTGCAAACAGCCCGGATTTCCTGCCTGCATCGAATGCCTGCTGTGCGCCAAGCGAAGTATACTGATTCGATTTACGAAAATAGTGTTCCAGGTCCGGGTAGGAATAGTGCAGAATTTCTCCCGAGAGTCTTTCTATCTCCCCTTTCACAACCACTTTCTCATGTATTTCAGCGTTGTTAACATTCCCGGCCGACTTCCGAAACAACCGGAGAATGTAGTCCGGATACCAGCCACAGTGGAGAATCCACCGTCCCAGGAACTGGGTCTTGCGTCTGACATAATAACCGGCGGTATCACTGTTGCTCCGAACAATGGTTTGAATCTGCTCGGCCAGTTCGGCACTCAGCTCTTCATCGGCATCCAGTGAGAGCACCCACTCCGAAGTTGCTTTGTCCACCCCTGATCGTTTGGCCGGACCAAAGCCGCGCCAGACCGGAGAGTAGATTTTGGCCCCGTACTCTCTGGCAAACTCCAGCGTCCTGTCGGTGGACTGACTATCGACTACGACAATTTCGTCCGCCCATTTTACCGAATCCAGGCAGCGTCGAATGTTCTTTTCTTCATTTTTGGTTATGACTACAACCGATAGAGTGCTCACCGCGCCCCCTCTTTCCTGCCCGTTGATTCAATTACGGTACAGAACATATCGTATACGTCATCAACTTCGATATCAAAGATATTGTGATCATTGTTTGATACAACGGCCCCCTTCTCTTGTTGGAAAGGACGCCACAGCAGGAAGTTCTTCTGGAACCGGCTATACAGCCCGACCACATCAACTTTGAAAGCGCGCGCGATATGAACGATTGAAGTATCCGGGGTAATCATCAGGTCCATTACTGAAACGAGCGCCGAAGCCTGCATCAGGTTCATTCCGGGAGGAATAAGCCGGACGCGATGGCTGAACCTATCGCTCAGCCGATTGCCCCGTTCCCTTTCGACCGGAGTGGTGAAGAGGACAATCTCATTGGCCGGAGATTGGTCCAGAATCTTCTGAAGAAGCGCGACAGATTTTTCTTCGGCCCACACCCTGGTTGGTGACCCGGCCGAGAGATTATAACCGATAATTCTCCTGTCGTTTGAACCCGGCATGCGGCGAACAAAATCTTTGGCCAGTGCCACGGCATCATCACTCAAGTAGGGAGCCGCAAAGCCATCGACTTTTTCGCTATTGATCCCAAAAGCATCCAAAAGCTTCAAAGTGTTTTCAATGATGTGCCCGGTATTCCCCTTGCGATGATCATAGTTGTAGTCGTAAAACTCCTGAAATTTGATCTTCCCCACTCCAATCCTCGGTTTCCCCGGAGCACAGAGCTGCGAAAGAAAAAGAGCCGTGACGGAGTCGTCACAAATCATATCGACCACGCAGTCATACTTCTCTTTTCGCATCTGACGAATGCTGCGGATATCCTTGACCAGGTTCTTGGTGTACAGGAAAATCCGCTCGAAACGAGGATCGTGACGAATGATAGCCGCGTTACGGGGGGAGCCAAGAATAGAGACTTTGATATGCGGGTAAACCTTGGTGAGGCCGTCAAACACCGGGAAAGAGATGACCATATCCCCGATTTTTTCAGGCCGCAGAAAGAGCACTCGGTGCACCTTGTTCCCATCAAGAGGACGAAACTCCTCCTGCCTTCGCTTGAGAAACGGGCTGAAGAGCCTGAAAAAGAGCACCTTAATCTTGTGTTCCAGCGGTTTGAGTCTATCCAGGTTCATCGGCCGCCTTCCTCTGGCTGACCAGGTAGTTCTCCACGGCTGTGACCATGAGATCATCCCGGAATTGTCTATTCCAGCGTTCCTGCCCGGCCAGTGCGTATCTCTCCATCCGGGACGGATCCATTATCAGCGCCACGACAGATTCAGCCAGCGCTTCCGGATTCATGGGGGGTATCAGTTCCGCATTTTCTCCTTCGGCCACCACATCCGGGATACCACCTACACGACTGGCCACAATAGGAAGGCCTGCGCGCATAGCCTCCAGAAGGACAATCCCAAACGGTTCTTCAATTGATGGATGTATCATCAGGTCCGAGGCCACAAGAGCGTCATGGACAGACTCCAGCATCCCGGCAAAAATAAATCTGTCCCCGAGGTTAAGCTTCTCAATAGCTGCTTCATGTTCCTGTTGCAGGAAGCCGTCCCCAAGAAGTAAAAATCTGATCTGTGGAGCGGACTTGATTATTTGCGGGGCCGCTTCAATCAGATAGCGATGTCCTTTCTGTGCCACGAACCGGCCAGAGGTGACAGCCAGAATAGCGTCCGACGGCACACCCAGCTTTTCTCTGGTCTTGTTCCGAGTCGAACAAGCGGTAGCAGGAGGTATCCCAATCGGAATGACCCGAACCTCATCGGGCTGAATGTAGCCGGAAGCCGCAATCTGTTTTTTGAGAGCTTCCGAAGGAACAATCACGCCATCGAATAACCGGGGCGAGATTGTCTTGTGAATCAGGCTATCTTTGGTGATATCAAGTCCGAGTGACCAGATCACTTTGACATCCCCCGCCCAGCGCGCGGCCAGACCGCCGAGCCGAAGATCCTTGTTAAAATTCACCACGACCGTTTCAATGGAATGCAGTTTGATATATTTCTTGATCGACGCAATTGTGGTCGGGTTGAAATCACCAGAGATATCAAAACTCTCGACTCTAATGGAGTCGGAAGTGGCTGACACTCGCTTGAGAAACTCGGAATTCCTTCGGCCGGATACAGTCACACTATGGCCTCGTTTTGACAATCCCGATGCCACCAGGCGAATCCAGTCTTCCATTCCTCCATAAGTCCCAACCTCGATCGAATTCAGGAATAGCAGATTCATTTTTCGTCCCTGAACTGCATATTGTAGAGTCGCCCGTACAATCCCTGTTCGGCCATCAATTGATCGTGGGTACCTTCCTGAACGACCCGTCCGTCATCGATTACGATAATACGATCGGCATTTTTTATCGTTGAGAGACGGTGGGCGATAACGAGACTGGTCCGGTTGATCATCAGGCGATTGATTGCTTCCTGCACCAGAATCTCGGATTCGGTATCAAGCGCCGAAGTTGCCTCATCAAAAATCAGAATCTGCGGGTCTTTCAAAAGCGCCCGCGCAATCGCAACTCGCTGGCGCTGACCGCCGGATAATTTTACGCCCCGATTCCCGACCTGGGTGTCGTAACCATGTTCAAGCTGGCTGATAAAGCCATGGGCATTGGCCATGCGCGCGGCTTCTTCAACTTTTTCCTGCTGCGTCCCATTGAGACCGTAGGCAATATTGTTCCGGATGGTATCATTAAAGAGCAATGTCTCCTGAGTGACAATCCCCATGAGACCCCGAAGAGATTTCAGGGAGATTTCACGAATATCCTTACCATCGACCATAATCTGTCCCTTTTGGGGATCATAGAAACGGGGCAGCAGATCGAGCAGGGTTGATTTACCCCCTCCCGAGGGCCCGACAAACGCGAGCACTTCCCCCGCATTGACTTTGAACGAGATTCCACGGAGAACTTCGGCTGACTCATTGTAACTGAATCCAACCTGATTGTACTCTATCCCCTGACTGAATTTTCCAATCTCAATGGCGTTGGGAGCATCTTTTACTTTTTCCTTAGCATCCAGTACGGAGAATATCCGTTCCGCGGCCGCCATCCCTTCCTGTATTTTTATATGAATCTGGCTGAGCGATTTGACCGGCTTGATCATTGCGAACATGGCGATGACGTAGGTCATAAAGTCTCCGGCGTCAAGTTCGCCACTCCCGGCAATTATCCGGGTTCCGGCAAAGAGAAGAATCATCACCCCGGCAATCGTGGCCAACATGTCGTTTATGGGAGAAGCCAGATGACGGATGCGAGACATACGCAACAGGGACTTGAAGAAATTCCGGGTCGAATCAAAAAATTTACGGGTTTCAAACTCTTCCATCGAAAATGCTTTGACAATCCGAATATTGTTAATGGATTCTTCAAGAACAGAGTTGACATCGGCCATCCGCTCCTGTGTCCGTTCGGAATATTTGCGCAGCTTCTTCCCAATAAACCAGATAAACCCGAACGCCACCGGGAGAACAAACATGGCCAGCAGGGTCAGCTTCCAACTGATAATGATGAGAAAGGAAGCATAAAGGACGACTTCTATTGAGTCTGTCACCAGCCGGTTGAAACCGATATCTATTGACTCGTTTAGCACGACCACATCATTGGTAACCCTGGATATAACCTGTCCGGTGCGACGACTGTGGAAATAATCGAGGGACAAGCGCTGGTACTTGGCAAAGAGTCTGTCCCGGAAGGAACGAATAACTGACTGCTGGACGAACGCCATAAAAAAACCCTGCAGGTAGAGGAAGAGGTTCTTGCCGAGCACAACAAAGACGATGAGCCAGCAGAAGCGGATCAGCGTATCCTGTCTTGTGCCGCCGGTGACAATATTGTCGATCCAGGCCTTCATGGAATCCTTGATCGAATCAATGCCGCTGGCCACCCCTTGAGCAGCAGAACCCAGCAGGTCAGGATTCAGAGTGCTGTCAGCCGAAACGCCGCCCACATCAAAGAGCGTCATCAAAAGTGGTCCGGCCAGCCAGACTAGAAGTCCCGAGAGCAGGGCGTAGAAAGCCGCCGAGAGCGAAGCAATCAGCAACTGCTTCCACAGCGGGGTGAGGATTGAGAATGTTCGACCGTACAGATTCAGTTTTTTCCTCCAATCAGGTATAATCTCTGAATATGACACAAAAGGAGTCGGGTGTCAATGAAGGTAACTGGTTTAGTTTTAAGGGATTATCCTGACCGCCCCAATGGGAAGGTCAACCTGGAAGCGATTGGACGGAACCGAGGCCTCTCTTTTGAGCGTCCGCCGCTTGGCCTTCAGGCGGCTGCCATGCCCGTCATTGAACTCAAACTTGTTGAGGAACAGGCTCGCATCGCTTTCGCGGTATTCGAGAGTAAATTCCCAGCCGCAGTCACCAAGCGATATTTGATATTGCGGCTGGTCATCATCTCCACTGCGGGTGATAGCAAACGTCTCCCCCCAATTGCGTGATTCCGGTACGCTCGAAAACAGCGAGAGAAGATCGGCCTCCGCCTTCACCTGCGCACATCCCGCCGCCGATATCAAAAGGTCACCACTCTTTTCTGACAGATACTCGTTGGTGGATGGGAAATAAACATTGATTGAATCTCTGGTAAGCCGCCCTTTCAAGGCCCCCTTGCCAAGATAGCCGCGACCCGATAGTCCGACAACGCTATCGGTCACATAGCATTCCAGTCGAACCGAAGTTGGCTTTCCTTCCCGGTACAGGGTAGCATCAAAGAGGTAGGCATCGGCTGTGATTTTGCTCCGAGATAACGCTGACTGTTCCTCCCCTGTTCGATTAGGACCGGTTCCACAGCCGGATAGCAGAGCGGCAACTGTGAATAGGAGAGCCTTCCGGAACATAGCTACAACCGGATTCCGGAGAAGAGATAGACGGTTGCCGAAACAAACGGCCCAAGTACAATCCAGAATCCGCCCACGACAATCAGCAGGATGAGTATGATCGGACCAATCCGTTCCAGTTGATCAAACAGGTGACTATGTTTTTCTGACATCACACTTCTAAGAATATGTGAGCCATCAAGTGGAAACAACGGGATCAGGTTAAAGAAGGCCAGCGAGACATTGATCATCACGGAAAAAAACAGGAACATTATGACCGCTTCCGGCAAGTCTATACCGATATTGGCCACGATTCTAAAAATTGTTCCAAAAATAAGACCAAGGCCAAGATTGGAAAGTGGTCCAGCGGCCGAAATCCAAAAGTCCGCTCGTCGCGGATTCTGCACATTCATTAGATTCACGGGAACCGGTTTGGCCCAACCAAAACGGAACCCGGACATGAACATCATAAGGGTCCCAAACAGATCCAGATGAGCCATCGGATTGAGGGTCAGCCGACCCATATTCTTAGCCGTAGGGTCACCAAACCTCAAAGCTGTCCAGGCATGAAAGAATTCATGAACGGTCAGGGCAAAAAGAATCGATGGAGCCGCAATTATCGCGCGCTGTATAAAACCATCATCAAACATTTGAACTCCTCTTTGAATTTATACCCGAATTACGCGCTCTGAATTCGATAGTTCAATAAAAAACGGTCCCTTCCCGCGAAAGGACCGTCAGAATCATCTAAACAAAAACGAAGCCTAAGAATAGATGCCGCGCTGCTCGACCACATCGACCACTCTCATGATCGCGACCATGAAACCGGCAATACGCATCGTCGCCCGATTTTTCTTGGAGACCTCCAGAACATCCTGGAAAGCGGCTACCATTTTCTCTTCCAATCGACGGTTCACCTCGTCTTCGGGCCAGAAATAACCGATCCGGTTCTGGACCCACTCAAAATAGGAGACAGTAACACCCCCGGCATTGCAGAGAATATCCGGAATTACAAAAATGTTGTTTTTGGCCAGAATCTTGTCAGCTTCGGGCGTGGTAGGGCCGTTGGCTCCCTCAGCTACGATTCTTGCCCGTACTTTGTCGGCGTTCTTTTCGGTAATAACATTTTCCAAGGCCGCCGGGATGAGGATGTCGACCTTGGCAAAAAGAACGGCATCCGGCCTAACAGTCTTAGTACCCGGAAATCCTATGATTGATTTCTTTGCATGGAGATACTTGATCAGATCATCGATGTTTATCCCCTTAGGATTGTGGATAGCTCCATGAACATCGGAAACATGAGTGAAAGTAACACCCAGATCGTGCAGCAGTTTGGCGCCAATAGAACCAACATTACCGAACCCCTGTACTGCCGCCGTTGCCTGGGAAAGATCAATCTTGAGATGCTTGGCCGCTTCGCGAGTACAGAGCATCACTCCTCTTCCGGTGGCTTCGACTCGACCAAGCGAGCCACCCAGTGAGATCGGTTTTCCGGTGACAACCCCGGGGACAGAGCGATTCTCACGCATCGCGTAGGTATCCATGAACCAGGCCATTACTTTTGGACCGGTTCCCACGTCCGGGGCCGGGATATCATCATCCGGGCCGAACAGTTCGATCATATCCGCCACATAGCGGCGCGTTAGTCTCTCCAGTTCCCCTTCGGACAATTTGTTAGGATCACAAACAACTCCACCTTTTCCGCCGCCAAACGGGATGTTTACTACCGCGCACTTCCATGTCATCCAGCTGGCCAATGCCTGAACTTCGTCAAGGGTTACATCCGGATGATAGCGAAGTCCTCCTTTGGCCGGTCCTCGCGCTATGGAGTGCTGAACGCGATAGGCTTTGAACATTTTGAAACTGCCGTCATCCATCCGCACCGGAAGGTTTACAATTGTAGATCTCCGCGGCATTTTTATGAAATCCATTATGGAACTGTCCATTTTTAGCTTCTTTGCAGCTGCATCAAACTGCTTCATCACATTCCCGAACACGGAAATTGGGATAGTAAGGTTTTTGCGGGAAACTATAGATCGGCTATGTCTCCGCTTTGAGTTTTTTTTGACTGAGACAGGCTTTTTGGTACTGTTTGTCATTGGCTCCTTCTCCAACAAACTTGAACTTTTCAGGCGGTGCGAGAGAGAGAATCAGACCGGACATCAAAAAAACGCCACATCAGTTCTTTCCCTTTGGAAATTCCAATGCGGGTTGAAGTTCCAATCTCGGTCACCGCAAATGAGTGGTCCTCAAGGTATATATCATTTCCTGTTAAATCAAGACCATTGTGGGTAAGATCGATCCCAAAAGACCGACAAAATTTGCCGGGACCATTGAGCAGCCGGTTCTCCTTCCGGCCGGGCGAGTTTTCGTGCATTATTTCGACTCCTTCCATCGCTTCCGCACCACGCAGAAGCAGTGCGGCCGCTTTTCCCTCTCGCTCGGTCACAAAATTAAAGCAGAAATAGACGCCATAAATCAGGTAGACATAGGCAGTTCCGGGGAACCCAAACAGAGGTTGACTTCGCCGGGTCGGCCCGCCAAAAGCATGGCAGGCGGGATCGGTCTCGCCAATATAAGCTTCCACTTCGGTCACCCGGGCGGAGAGTCTCCCCCGCTTCGAGTTATAGACCAGGACTTTACCGAGAATCTCGGGTGCGATTTCGAGAGTGGGGCGATCGTAAAACGAACGGCCAAGGCGCTTTTTCTGAGCCGAGGGCATGCCGGTTTAATCGGATTCGCAGTTCCGAATGCTGCTGGGAATAAGGGCTGAGGCGATCTCAAAATCAAGCCCAATCTGGCTGGGATGATGGGAGTCCGAGCCAAGTTTATCGACCCTGACGCCTCTCTTTTTGGCCAGATTCAGGATTTCCACCGTCGGATAGTAATGCGAGTGGCCATGACGGATTCCGGAGGTATTTATCTCAAGGGCTGTGTCGGTAGCAATCAACTGCTCAAAAAATCCGTCCATCCAGGGGAGGTGTAATTGTCGCATATCCTGACCGTAGTAATCCGGACCGTACCTTAGATAGTAGGCTGCATGAGCAATGCTGTCAAAGAGCGCACTTCCGGCTGCCTCAGTCAGGCTGTCGAAGTAAGACTCCACCATTTGTTCCGGCCCATATTTGGCAAAGAGCGCCGCAGCTGTCTTACGGCAGGCAAAACAGATGTTGTCCAGTTCATGGACGCCACACAGCAGATAGTCAAATGCGTACGCCTCTTTCAGCTTCACAACCTTCTCCTCGCAACCTGGATACCAGCCGAACTCCAGACCAAGCTTGACCGAAAGGCCGAGCGGATAAAACTGCTCCGCGGCGCGGTGAACATGGTCAACATACGAGCCCAGATTCTCAATTGAGACCGGCAGATCCTTCCCTTTGACCCTGATGAAATCGACCAGCCTGTCCCCGTCAGGGTTGGCGTCAAAGTCGGAAGTAAAACAGATCTCCGCCAATCCCCGTTTCAGGGCGGCTTCGCAATACTCCTCTATCGTCCCGGTGGCATCGACAGAGTAATCGCAGTGGACATGATAGTCAGACAATCCCTGTACTTGAAGGGGCTCAATGGCGGGGAGATCAGACAAAGTATCCTCCTTGCAGGAACGGGTTGTTTACTCTTTCTGCTCCCACCGTGGTTTGCGGTCCATGCCCCGGCAGGCAAACAATAGAGTCTGGCAGCGTAAGAATCTTCTCTTCAATAGATTTGATCAACTGCTGGTGCGAACATCCGGGGAAATCAGTGCGGCCGATTGAACCGGCAAAGAGTGTGTCGCCGCAAAAGAGAGTTCCGCTTGTCTCATGCAGGATACAAATTCCTCCGGGTGAATGCCCCGGTGTGGCAAGAGCCCGGAATTCCAGTGGTCCCATTCTGAAGGGCTGCTCATCATCGAGCAGGAAGTCCGGCTCCGGAGTTGAGCGCGGATGGCCGGTCAGGGCGGACATGTTGGCCTCGGGATCAATTAGCAGGGGGACTTCATTACGGCCCGCATACAGCGGCAGGGACCACTTTTCCATCAGTTCACGAACCGCCCCGATATGATCCAGGTGGCCGTGGGTCAGAAGAATCCCGACCGGTTTGAAACCGAGCTGGCTGACCGCCTCTGCAATTAGTGGTCCATCATCCCCCGGATCAACAATGATCCCCTGGCCGCTCCTGGCATCCCAGGCGAGATAGCAGTTCACGGCATAGCTTCCAACGACAGCGGTTTCTATTTCCATAGCCGACAAGATAAAACACAGACTCATCCTGTCAACTCTCTTCTCCTGTGGACCGGTCGGTCGTTATTGTGAAAAAAATCACTTTCGTCTTGTAATTTGTGTTGACCCTGCTATATTGCACCCGTATATTCAAGCTCTTTTTTAATGGGAGTTTAGGACTCATGATATCGGATTTAAAACAGAAGCTGCCGGAGTTGACTGAAAAACTGGATAAACTTGCGAGGTATCTTTGACCTCGAAAAGCGGCAGAAGAAGATAACAGAGCTGGAAAAAAAAACCGCCTTGCCGGGCTTCTGGGATGACAATCAGTCGGCCCAGGCCTTACTCAAAGAGATTACGGTCAACAAGCGGTGGGTTGAGTCGCACGAGAAACTATCCGGAGAACTAAACGATATTGATGAGTTTTTGGAGCTGGCCGAATCTTCCGGGAACAGCGAGGACCTGAAGGAGATTGAAGAGACTTTTTCCGTTCTGGTTGATGAAATCAACAAGTTTGAGTTCGCCTCCTTCCTTAGCGGTTCCGATGACCACCTTGACGCCATTGTCAATATACATCCGGGGGCAGGCGGCACCGAATCTCAAGATTGGGCCCAGATGCTTTTTCGCATGTACAATCGCTGGGCGGAACGGAAAGGATTTTCGGTAGACCTTTTGGACTACCAACCGGGGGATGAAGCCGGGCTTAAGTCCGCCACCTTTGAAATCAACGGGGAATATGCCTATGGCTTTGCCAAGGCTGAGTCAGGCGTCCATCGTCTGGTCCGCATCTCCCCTTTCGATGCCAACAACCGTCGGCACACTTCCTTTGTTTCGGTACACATATATCCGGTTGTGGCCGGAGATATCGAGATAGAGATTAGAGATGAAGATGTCCGGGTCGACACCTACCGTGCTTCGGGTGCCGGGGGCCAGCATGTCAACAAGACTTCCTCGGCCATTCGTCTGACCCATGAGCCTTCCGGAATCGTGGTCACCTGCCAGTCAGAGCGGAGCCAGCACAAAAACAAGGATGCTGCTTTCACCGTTTTGAAGGCAAGGCTCTATCAGAAGCAGAAAGAAGAAGAGTTGGCCAAAATGGCCAAGTATGATACATCCAAAAAGAAGATCGAATGGGGCTCTCAAATACGGTCCTATGTTTTCCATCCATACAACATGGTCAAAGATCACCGTACCAGCGTTGAGACAAGCAACGTCAACGCGGTCATGGAAGGGGAGATTGATCCGTTTATTGATGCCTTCCTGTCCGATCCTGAACTGAACCAAGATATAGTAGGTTGAGAAGAAAGATGTCAGTGTTAGAACAGATAAGAGACCGGGCCAAAAGCAAACGAAGAAGGGTTGTTTTGCCCGAAGGAACCGAGCCCAGAGTTATACAGGCAGCGGTTAAGATTGTTGAACAGGGTCTGGCCGAAGTTACCTTGATCGGTCCTTTTGACCAGTTGACGGCTCTGGCCGCCGAGCATGGACTGGACACATCAAAAGTGACTTTGATCGATCCGCAGACGAGCGAGCTGACCGGGAAGTTTGTCGAAGACTTCATGGTGTTGCGCAAAGCCAAAGGGATCACGCAGCCGGAGG
>JARGFS010000043.1 GCA_029211095.1 bacterium
GTTGTGGCTGGTCTTGATCCGGCTCCGGCGGATTGTGACCTGCCACTTTGCTCTCATCTCGGATCGTCAGGTCACACGCGCACAAGTGCTTGCAAGACCTGACGGAACAATTATACTGACAATTACTTCTACTCCCCCCACTTAAAAAACTCCGGGATTGTACCAGATTCAATATCTATACCAACGCCAAAATTGTTCGCTCCGAATGTTGAATCAGATCGTGACGGCTGCAGCCAGAGAGCGTTGTTCTTGAATACGGTCTCAGGCAATTCGTTCCCCTCCTTATCAAATCGAGAGTAACGGTCGGTTCCGCCGATATCAATGAAGCCGCCGAAAGATTTGGCGTAGCTGTAGTATGGCGTCAGTTTGGATGGCACATCATAATCTTTACGATAGGTCGCCTCGCCTAAGCCGGGCGTATTTTCGCCGAGAGTGTACTTGTCGTCCCCCCCAATATCAATCAGGAAGGCACAGGAACGAATTTGCGCCAATCCCATCGAGATCATTTTGGCGCTATAGCTGTCATTCCCCCCTTTGTTGATCAGGAAGGCGTTGGTGTAATCCCAGCCAAAGCCGAGTCCGGCCCCGGCCGTTTCATAGAGCTCATGTTTGTCATCCCCACCTTCATCGAGAAGAATCCCGTTACAAAAGTGCGCGCCGGAACCCTGGGTGAAATAGCATGATTCATATATGTCATTGCCGTTTCGGTCAACCGCAATACCGGTCCCGAACCAGTAACCGACACCCAGTGACCAATTGCCGGAGTAGTAATGGTCGTCACCGTTGATGTCGATTATTGCTCCCAGACCGCCTGCCCAGGCGTGGCCATCGGAACCGTCGCCGCGCCTCCCGAACCCGGAACCCTGGGCGTTGTTGCCGTTGATCTTCCCCTGGCTATGGTAGTCAGCCATGTTGAACTTGTCGGGGTACGGCTCGGCTGTGTATTTGTCCTTCCCCTCAAGCGAAGCCAGCACGCCGATACCGCCGCCTATTCCACCCATCCCCTGCCCATCAGTGAAGAGATAGAAATCGTCATCCCCCAATACATCCAGACAGAGTCCGATTCCAAAGTAGCCGCATCCCTGGGCAGACTGTTCTGCTTTGTAGCTATCGTTCCCTTCGCGGTCAAAAAGCACGCCGACGCCAAAGAGACCGGCGCCTTGTGCATAAATACTGCCGACATAGTTGTCATTCCCCTTGCTATCCAACAGTAGGCCAACACCACAGATTCCCACCCCGGCCGAAGGCAGGTCTGTTAACTCACGCCCCTTATAAGTATCATCCCCCCCCAGATCAATCAGCAGCGAAACCGGATTGTAAAGCGAAGCCGTTGCTCCCATGGTACCGTAATAAGTCATCGACTGGCCAAAGTCAATCACCAGCAGACTGTTGGTCACGTCCAGACCGTTCTTGGCCAATGCAAGTGCTTTCGGCGGCGGCTCTTTAGAGAATTCAGCATTCGGTCCCAACAGAATAATCCGCCCGAACGGCGTCTTCAGGTCAAAGTACAAATCAGCCATGATCGGGCAGTACAGATTGAAAAGCGCCGCCTCGGTTTCCTCGGCGATGGCCGCCACTTTGAGAGCAGCATAATGCAAAGACTGACGATCAATGGTGGTCTCAATATCATCAAACTGATGGTAATAGACTGTCCCATCGGTCTGGGTCATAGCCAGGTCGCGAATCTCAAAGATCGCCTGCATCTCCTCCATATCGCAATTTCGGAAAGCCATATTCCGCCAGTAGATGGCATCGGCCAGATTCAGAATCAGTCTCGCCAGAATCGTCTCGACCGTATCCGGCAGTTGTTGGCTCAAACTGTCAATCTCGGCCAGGGAATTCGGGTAGCTCGCCACCGAGCCGAATGTCCCGTAGCTGGTCTGACGGTCAGACATGGCATACAGCTTCTCAATCGCTGCCGCCAGCGGGTTACTTCCGCTCGGGGCCGGTTTTAGATTCGCTGAGTAAGACCTGAATCCCCCCTGTTTTTTGTCCACGCCCAGATTGTAAACCAACTTGTACAGACCGGTATGATTGGTGTCGGCGTAGGACGGGTCCATATAGAGCTCAACCGTATTGGACATCACCCGCGCGTAGTCGTATAGCTTCAGTGGTTCGGCGAACAGGTCTTTGAACGAAGTCAGCTTATACGGAATATCGAGCGGAAAGCGGTTCCAGTACCCTTTCGGCTGGTAACCGAGGTCGGAACGATCAAAACCAACCTCACCGAGGATTTCTCCCAGAATATCACGCGTGGAATCCGGCTGAGAGAAACCGGTAAGAGGAGCGCACAGAATAAAGACTATAATGAGTAAAGCCAATTTGCTTTTCAGCATCAGAGAATTCTCCAAAGATAAGGATTGATCTTGTCACAATAAGTGATTAATTGACCGTCAGAAACAATTACAAAAAACCGTGAGAGGATGAAATGAAAAAACTTCTTTTGATGGTAATCCCCCTGCTAATGGTCTGCGGGTGCATTAAGAAGGCCGAAGACAACAAAGACAGTCAAACCGACAGCTTATCGACAGCCCAGGCTCCAACGATTTTTGAGGGGGAGAAACATTTCACCAATCTAAAGCAGCTGACTTTTGGCGGCCAGAACGCCGAGGCCTATTTCTCTTACGACGGCTCGGAACTGATTTTTCAGGCTATGACAGGGAAGATGGAGTGCGATGCAATCTTCCGTATGAATGCCGATGGCTCCAATGTCCGCCCCATCTCCAATGGTAAAGGAGCCACCACCTGCTCATTCATCTCTCCCGATGGACAAAAAGTGGTCTATGCCTCAACCCATCTCGCTGGCGAAGAGTGCCCTCCTCGTCCCGATATGTCACAGGGGTATGTCTGGGCGCTCTATGAGAGCTATGACATCTTTCAGGCGGACCCGGACGGATCAAATATCGTTCGTCTGACCGATACCGAAGGTTACGATGCCGAAGCAGTCTATTCCCCAATGGGTGACAAAATCATCTTCACTTCGGTTCGCTCTGGCGATCTGGAGTTATGGATTATGGACCCCGATGGAACGAACTTGAAGCAGATCACTGATATGCCCGGTTATGATGGTGGTGCCTTTTTCTCTCTCGATGGGAAATCGATCTGCTGGCGCGCTTCCCGCCCCGAAGGGGATGAACTGGCTGACTACCAGAGGCTTTTGGGACAGGGGCTGATCCGACCGTCTAAACTTGAGATTTATATTATGAATCTTGACGATATGAAGCCGATCCAGCTCACCAACAACTCCGCTGCCAACTTTGGCCCCTACTTCTCTCCAGATCAGTCTCGCGTGATTTTCTGCTCCAATATGGATGACCCGACCAAGCGGAATTTCGACCTGTATCTCGTCAATGTTGAGACCAAAGAGATTGAACGAGTTACCTATAATGAGACATTCGATGGTTTCCCGATGTTCAGCCATGATGGCAAGAAGTTTGTCTTTGCCTCCAACCGGAATAACAACAAAAAGGGCGAGACCAACATCTTCATTGCTGACTGGGTTTGGTAGCGGACAGATCAAGTTGTCTATAATCTCTGACGGGCGATGAAAATCGCCCGTTTTTTTCTGACTCTGATCCAAGCTTCCAATATGCAATCAAATACGCACTAGTCGACTATTGCAGCCTGTTTGCACCTTCTCTGCCTTTCATATTCAACAGAATTCGCCTGCCAGGGAAGAATCACCATCCCCTTAATCCGTTGATTTGCAAATAGATAACATCACTAAAAAGGCAATTTGGACAATTTCGCCCGGACGGCATGGCTGGTGCATTATCTCCTGTCAGATAGTCAACGAAATCGAGGAGAGACAGATGTTAGACAACCGCTACCAGAGAGGATTTTCAACTAAGACGTTAGCAGCCATGAATGATCCCCGGGTCAAACAGGATGAGCGTGGCTATTACATCATGTCTTTGTCTGAAAACAGCAAGGTCCATTTCGAAGATTACTATCATTTTCTTGAACTGGCCTATTATCGCGCCCAGGCGGAGAAAAGCGCCCTTGTCGATAAAATTGCCTGCACGCCGACCAACCATGTCGAGACAATCTCATACTATCGGGCCCGGGCCGTCATTGTCGATCAGCTCACCAAGGCTGTTCTCCGATTCTATACCGACAGCTCGACCTTTGGTGTCGTTATGACCCCCTGGTGCTTTGGTACGGTTGTCCTTGAAAAGATTGAAGTCTACCGGGAGCGGATCAGCCGCGGCGAAGCTGAAGACCCCAATATCCCGGAATACCCCTTTTACGTCATACGGTATATTGATGAGATTTACCGCTCTACTCTCCTGGACCTGTTTGATTTTCCGGAATCTGCCTTCCAGATGCGCTGGCAGTACTCTGAATTGCTGAAAAAATACTCCAAAATCCTTACCGGCATAACCGGATCGCTCCAGTCGGTCCTTAGTATGATAAAATCCTACGGTTCTTAACCAGAACTACTCTCTCGTTCGCTTGCTCTCTGCGGTACAAAACCTCCGGTTTCCTCCGGAGGTTTTTCTTAACCATTGCCCCCCTATCTGCCGATACTCTACTAAAAGAAATCTCCCTTTATTTAGACCGGTGGTTCTCTATAAAAGGGATAGCTGTAACTGATTTTAAGGATCAGAAATGTCCAACTTGCTGAAAAACAGAACCGACCAGGCTTATATGACCATCTTCCTGGACTCTCTTCGGGTCGATTCTCTGTTGGACTTTGATCTCTATCTGAATGTCAATCACAACCTGATTCTCTATCGTTCCGCCGATCTGCCGTTTACCGAGAAGACCCGTCAGAAGCTTATAGACAACAAGGTTGATCGACTCTACATCACCAACGAGAACAAACACAACTACCAGATATATATTGAGAAAAACCTGGATAAGATCCTGGTTGATCCGGCCATTCAGGAGACCAAGAAAGCCGGGATCCTGTACGAAACTTCAACCTCTTTGGTAAAAGATGTTTTGGCCAATCCTACTCTGGGTGAGAATATTCACCGTTCACAGGAATTGGTCGCCAATACCGTCGGCTACATTCTGAAAGGACGTGACGCTTTTCTCAGTCTGATGAGAATCTCCTCCTTTGATTACTATACTTATACCCACTCGGTCAATGTTTGTACCTTCGCGGTGGCTCTGGCACAGCAGCTCGGATTTGATGACGAAGAATTCCTGCATGAGCTCGGTATTGGGGCTTTACTGCATGATGTCGGGAAATCCAAAGTCTCGGATCGAATCCTTCATAAAAGAACGCCGCTGAACCAGATTGAATTTGAGATTATGAAAAAGCATCCCAAGTGGGGGGTTGACCTTCTCAGTGAGACTGACCTGATCCCGGCAACTTCTTACTATCCTGTTCTGCAGCATCATGAGCGGGGGGATCGCTCCGGTTATCCGAGCAATCTGTCGCTGGATGAAATGCATATCTACTCAAAGATTGTCGCAATCGCTGATTCCTTTGATGCCATGACCACCGAGCGAGTTTACCAGAAAGCTATCGACAGCTTTCCGGCACTCAAAGTGATGCTCTCTCTCAAAGGGGCCTTCGATGAAAAGCTCCTTCTCGCCTTTGTTGATCTGATGGGTCCGGACGGACTCTCCGACGTCTAAAACATTCGGTGCTTTTACTCGTTCCTCATTTGAATTTTATCTTTCCTCCCCGGCATGGTTCTGTCATTATTCTTGCCAACAAAGAGTTGAATCCCATTTCCGTGTTGGAGGAATAAAGTGAAAGAGATCATTCAGACAGATGCCGCCCCAAAAGCGATAGGCCCCTATTCACAGGCGGTCAAAGTAGCCTGCTCCAATTTACTTTTTGTGTCCGGACAGATTCCGCTCGATCCCAAAAGCATGGAAATTGTCGGCCAAACAGCATCGGAACAGTGCCGGGTGGTAATGGACAACTTGACGGCAATAGTAAAGGAGGCGGGCGGATCACTTGATGGTATAGTCAAAACAACGATCTACTTAAAAGATATGGATGACTTTGCCTCGGTGAACGAAATGTACGCCACCTATTTTGACAGCGCCCCCCCGGCGCGGGCCACGGTCGAAGTTGGCCGGCTCCCCAAAGATGTCCGGGTCGAGATTGACGCGATCGTATCACTTTAACGACAGATCTTGTAGGATATCAGGATCAATTCTGTTTAGATTGCCTGTTGACTTGACCGTCTCTCTTTGGTAGTCTAAGCCATTGAATATTTACTAAACCGTCCATTCGGAGGTTGCATGCCGAAGAACAAACAGAGTCGCCGAGGTTTTCTGGAACTGCTTCTGGCGAGTAGTGGTCTGGCTACTATTGGCGCTGTGATTTATCCTGCCACGAAGTATATAATTCCACCAAAGACAGCCGAAGCTAACCTGTCACAGTTGAAACTCTCATTCTCTCGGAAAGAGATTGAAGATGACCCCAAAAAGGCCAAGTACTTTAAGTATGGTCGTGACCTGGGCATCATCTTTGTTTCAGATAGTGGGGAGTTGAAGGCGTTGTCGGCCACCTGTACCCATCTGGACTGTACCGTTCAGCATCGTCCGGACCTGGGAATAATATGGTGCTCCTGTCACAATGGTCGCTACGATACCGATGGCAAAAACATATCCGGACCTCCGCCAAAACCACTGGCCATTTATACCGTCAAAGAGGACGGAGATGCCATTCTGGTCAGCAAGGAGGACGCCTGATGTCAGATCAATCCTCCACCGACAAGCTTTACAATTGGCTGGATAGCCGTTTCAAGCTTGGCGCTTTCGTAGATTACATGAGCCACAAAGTGGTTCCGGTGCACAGCCACTCCATGTTCTACTACTTTGGCGGCATCTCATTGTTCCTCTTCATAGTTCAGGTAGTGACGGGGATACTGTTGCTGATGTACTATCGGCCGGGGGCGGATTCCGCTTTTGAGTCGGTTCGGTTCATAATCACCAACGTTTCATTCGGATGGTTAATCAGAGCTCTGCATTCCTGGTCGGCCAATCTGATGATCCTGGCTGTCTTCATCCATATGTTCTCAGTCTATTTCACCGCGGCCTACCGGAAACCACGGGAGATGACCTGGCTTTCAGGTATGGCCTTGTTAGGGCTCTCGCTGGCTTTTGGATTCTCCGGTTATCTTCTCCCCTGGAACGAACTGGCCTTTTTTGCCACCAGAGTAGGGACCGGCATGGCCGGAGCAATTCCGTTGGTCGGTGAAAAGCTGCTGATTGTAATGCGCGGCGGTGAGGAAGTTACCGGCGCAACAATAGGCCGGTTCTTTGGCCTCCACGTGGCTATCCTGCCCGGATTAACCACCGTTCTTCTGGCCGCCCACCTGATATTTATCCAACGTCAGGGGATGAGCGAACCGCTGGAATGGGCCAACAAACCGGAGTCGGAGAAAACTTACCAGAAATTCTTCCCGCATTTCGCTATGAAAGATCTTCTTGTCTGGTTGATTGTCCTCAATGTCTTGGCCGTTCTGGCCGTACTCTTCCCCGATGGGATCGGTGTCATCCATTGGCCGTTGGGAGAGAAGGCAGACCCGTTTGCCCCTCCTCCGGCCGTGATAAGACCGGAATGGTACTTCATGTTTGCTTTCCAGGCCCTGAAAATGCTCCCGGCCCATGTCCTCTTTTTGGAAGGTGAGCTGTTTGGGATTATAGTCTTTAGCCTCGGCGGTCTTATCTGGGCGCTGGTTCCATTTTTCGACCGGAAGTCTGCCCGTAACGAGGGGTCCCAATTATACCGCTACTTTGGCTACTTTGTTTTGCTTTTTGTTATTGGAATGACCCTTTACGGCTATATGGTAGAGTAGGAGAGAGCTATGAAAACTATCAGACTTATACTGGCGCTGGTTATCCTTGCTCTTAGTCCCGTTGACCAGATAGCGGCAGCCGAATCAAATTGCCTGACCTGTCATCGGGACTTTGAAGAAGATACAGGACCATCACACAAAATAACTCGCGACGTTCATTTCCAGAAGGGACTGGACTGTGTTTCCTGTCACGGCGGGGATCCGACTCTGGAAGATATGGATGATGTTCGCGAGTCAAAAGGATACCGGGGTGTGCCCGACCACCGGGAAGTACCCCAGTTTTGTGCCTCGTGCCACAGTGATGCCGCCTACATGCGCGGACATAACCCGGCCCTTCCCACCGACCAACTCCAGAAGTACAAAACTTCGGTTCACGGAGAACTTCTCTTCGGCAAGAACGACTCCAAGGTAGCCAACTGTATCTCCTGCCATACGGTCCATGAGATTGGCAGCGCGAAGATGCCGCATTCATCTACGCATCCACTGAACATCCCCTTCACCTGCGGCAAGTGTCACTCCGATGCGGACTATATGGCCGCCTATGATATCAGCACCTCACAGCTTGATGACTATCGTGCATCTGTTCACGGGATGGCCCTCTTGGAACGACAAGACCTGGGTGCCCCGGCCTGCAACGACTGTCATGGGAATCATGGCGCCGCCCCCCCGGGGACAAGTTCCCTTTCGGCCGTGTGCGGCAACTGTCATGCTCTTGAAGCTGAGCTATACAATCTCTCTCCGCACAAGAATGCCTTTGAAGAAAACGATTTCCCGATGTGCGAAACCTGTCATTCCAACCACCGAATCATAAAACCGTATGATGCTATGGTTGGATCGGACGATACCGCTCTTTGCTCAGAGTGCCACAGTCATGTCGATGGCACCAAAGGACTGGAAACGGCCGAAGGGATATCAATGGCTATTGCCGAGCTGGTAGCGGCACATGATCAGGCCAGGGAAGTGCTTGAAGATGCGATTGAGAAAGGGATGATGACTACCGACGAGGAATTCCGGTTGAAAGAAGTTGACCAACTCCTGATCCAGACCAGAACCCTGGTTCATTCTTACAGCCTTGACTCGGTTCTGCCTAAAGCGGAAGCGGGAATACAAAAGGCGGATAGTGTCAAAACAAACTCCGCTTCGCTTATAGATGAGTACTATTTCCGGCGCAAGGGTCTCGGGATCGCCACCCTCTTTATCACCCTTCTCGCCCTCGCACTCTGGCTTAAGATTCGCCGACTCTAAACGGGTACAGTAACTTAATAGCGGGATATTGGATAATATCTATCTAATATCCCGTATTCAATATTAGTAGTCAATTGGGGAAAATGGCCATTCTGGCATCACGGCCAAAAGCTGATTTGCCTGCCTTCTTTGTGCCAACAGTAGTTGTTGTTACTTAACAAGTTCGGCTATTGAGAATTTATGAGAAATCACTTGACACGGTGCAAATTGGGCCTAACTTTGGTTCAAAAATTGTGAATTCAGTCACATGAACTCTGGATTCTGACAACAGGAGAAGCCGTCAGTGTCATCGTATCTGGCCGTTCTGATATTCATCTTTGCTGGAACAGGAATTGTCCTGTTCACGTTCTTTCTGGCTCGGCTTTTGCGCCCCTCCAACCCCTACCCTGAAAAAACAGTCAATTATGAATGTGCCGAAGAGCCTATTGGCGATTCCTGGATCATGTTCAATCCCCGCTTCTATATCTTTGCGCTCATATTTGTGATCTTCGATGTCGAAGCGGTCTTTCTGTTCCCCTGGGCGGTCGCATTTGGACAGCTGGGGCTCTATGCTTTTGTCGAAATGGTCCTGTTTATACTGATCTTGTTCTTTGGCCTCTTCTACGCCTGGAAAAAAGGAGCCCTACAATGGGTGTAATCAAGAAACTCCCTATCTACTCCGAGAAACTACCGGGCGGTGGTCTCGTCTTAACTTCGCTGGAAGCCGTTATCAATCAGGCTCAAGCCAAATCGATGTGGTATCTGCTCTTTGGAACAGCCTGCTGCGCCATTGAATTAATGTGCACCGGCGCCTCGCGCTATGATTTTGACCGACTGGGCATGATTTTCCGTGCTACCCCGCGTCAGGCTGACCTCATTATAGCAGCCGGGACGATAACTAAGAAAATGGCCCCGCGGCTTCGCCGCTTGTACGACCAGATGGCCGAACCACGGCGAGTGATCGCGATGGGCGGCTGTACTATAAAAGGTGGTCCTTTCTACTACGACAGCTACTCGGTAGAAAAGGGGATCGACCACATCGTACCGGTTGATATGTATATCCCCGGTTGCCCTCCCCGGCCGGAATCTCTTCTTGAGGGCTGTATCCATCTGCAGGAAAAGATCAAAAAACAGAAACTATCTGACTGGCAGGAGAAATAAATTGACCTTTGATGAGCTCAAAGAGTATCTCGCGGCCAATTTTGCCGATGATCTGACCCTGCTCGACACCGGGCGTCATGAGCCTGTCTATGAAGTTAAAGCGGAAAAACTTGTAACGGTATGTAGGCGGCTCCGGGAGGATGAAACACTGAAGTTTGATTTTTTCTGCAATCTCGGCGGGGTTGATACGGGAGAGCGAATGGAAGCAGTCTATTCGCTGGCTTCCTATTCAAAAAAGATCAGGGTTGATCTAAAAGTCATTCTACCACATGAGAAGGCCGAAATTGACTCGGTGCAGGAAGTCTGGCCCGCCGCCAATTGGTACGAGCGGGAATTGTGGGAGCTGTATGGTGTCCATGTCAAAAATCATGGCAATCTGACCCGTTTCCTATTGCCCGATGACTGGGATCAGGGATTCCCGATGCGTAAGGACTGGGACGCCCCGGATTTCATCAGGATGCCGGAGTTATAATAGATGGCTGATTTGCGCACCGAAGAATTTACCGTCAATATGGGGCCGCACCATCCCTCGACCCACGGCGTTTGCCGCCTGGTTCTGACGCTGAATGGTGAGAAGATCATCAAGATCGAGCCGGTCATTGGCTATCTCCACCGCGCCTTGGAGAAAATCTGCGAAAATCGTACTTACGCCCAGTGCATTCCGATTATGGATCGCTTTGAGTACGTAACAGCCATGTCCTGCAACTACCTCTTCTCCAATGCCGCCGAAAAACTGGCTGGCATCGAAGTCCCCGAGCGGGCCGAGTATCTCCGAGTAATCATGCTTGAGCTCAACCGAATTGCTTCACATTTGATCTTTTATGGTGTGACCGCTATGGATATCGGGGCTTTGACTCCTTTCCTTTATGGTCTGCGAGAGCGGGAACTAATTATTGATCTGTTTGAGATGACCTGCGGCCAGCGGCTGACCTACAACTATATTCGGGTGGGCGGCGTGTCCAGGGATATTCCGGCAGAGTTTGAGCCGAAATGCCGCGAAGCTATCAAGATTATCCGTGAGAAGCTGATTGACTATGAAGGCCTTCTGAATGAGAACCCGATCTGGCTGGTTCGCAACAAGGGGATCGGGGTTCTTCCGCCTGAACTGGGGATTGCCTATGGCGTCTCCGGGCCGGTCTTGAGAGCTTCCGGCGTGAAGTATGATATTCGGAAAGATGACCCGTACTCAATATATGACCGTTTTGATTTCCAGATTCCTACCCGCGAAAATGGTGACTGCTATGATCGTTACCTCCTCCGACTGGATGAAATTAAGCAGTCACTGAATATTGTTGAGCAGGCCCTGGACGCCCTTCCGGAAGGGGATATCAAAGCAAAAGTCTCCCCCAACTTCAAGCCGCCGGCCGGTGAAGTTTACTCGCGTGTTGAGAATTCGCGTGGAGAACTGGGTGTTTATATCCAGTCCGATGGCGGCAAAAAACCGCTCAGAGTTAAAATGCGCGGCGGTTCATACAATCAACTTCAGGTCTTACCCCATATTGGAACCAACTGCCTGGTGGCCGATCTGGTAGCTATTTTTGCCTCTCTTGATGTTATCCTCCCCGAGGTGGACCGATGAGCTACCCGCTCGCCTTTGGTGAACTGCACGGCCTCTTTGGCTGGCTGTACGAGCTGCTGGAGTCAACCGGATTGCCACAGCCCTGGCTTGATGTTGTCCGCTATGCGATGCTGGGAGCTATGGTCTTTGGTGTACTTTCCCTTCTGGCTCTGTTTTTGGTCTGGTGGGAACGGAAAATCGCGGCACATATTCAGCAGCGGTTCGGCCCGATGCGGCACGGCTGGCATGGCTGGTATCAGACCGTGGTCGATGCCGTCAAGCTGCTGACCAAGGAAGATATCCTGGTCGACACCCGTGATAAATTTGTCTTCTTCTGGGCACCGGTTATCTGCTTTGTGGCCGCCTTCCTCGCTTATGTTTCCATCCCGTTCGGCGAGGGACTGATTGTCTCCGACCTGAATATCGGCATCCTGTACGTCATTGCTATCACCACCTTCACAATCCTCTCACTGCTGATGGCCGGTTGGGGTTCAAATAATAAGTATGCACTGTTAGGTGGAATTCGCTCAGCGGCCCAGGTAATCAGTTATGAAATCCCAATGGTGGCTTCGATCCTGGTAGTCGTCCTCTTTGTCGGCTCCCTCTCAATGGTTGACATTGTCAACTCGCAGTCCGGCTGGATCACCAACTGGTTTGTCTTCCGGCTCCCGTTTGGTCCAATAGCGTTCCTGACCTATATCGTTGCCGCTACTGCCGAAGCCAACCGGACGCCATTTGACATTCCCGAAGCTGAACAGGAATTGGTGGCCGGATATAATATTGAATATTCCGGTATGAAGTTCGCCATGTTTTTCCTGGCGGAGTTTGTCAATGGCTTCACTGTCTCAGCTATTGCGGTAACACTTTTCTTTGGCGGCTGGCACGGTCCTTTCCTCCCTTCGTGGGTCTGGTTCCTGCTTAAGACATTTGCCGTAGTCTTTCTTCTGATGATGTTCCGCTGGACCTATCCCAGACTGCGTGTTGATCAACTGATGGAATTTGCCTGGAAATTCATGGTACCGGTGACTTTTGCCAATCTGATTCTGGCCGCCTGGATGAAATATGCGGGATGGTACTGGTAAGCTATGATTATGAAGATTCTAAAAGATATAAAGAACCTGATTGCCGGTATGGGCATCACGGGAAAACATCTCGGACGCCACGCCATCACGATCCAGTACCCCGAGCAGAAATGGGAGATGCCGGAGCGCTCGCGCGGTATCGTGGTTCTTTTATCGGACAAAGAGTCTGGCGAACTCAATTGTACCGGCTGCCTGCTCTGCATGAAGGCTTGTCCTTCGGCGGCTATCTTTGTCGATGCTCCCCGTGACCCGGAGACGAAAAAGCGCAACCTGATCTCGTTCACAGTTGACAACGGCCTCTGCTGTTTCTGCGGTCTGTGCGAAGAAGCCTGTAACTTCAGTGCCATTAAACTGGCCACTATGTACGAATTCTCGGAGCCGGAAAGAGAAGGCTTCATCTGGGATATGAAAAAGCTGCAGGAAGTCGGGATTGACGTGGATTATATCGACACGCGCAAAAAGAAACCGGTCAAAAAAGTGGTGAATCCTGCGGCCGCCCCCAATCCGACCGTTGATAAACCGGCAACTGAAAAACCGACGGCGGAAAAAAGTCCTGAAGAAGTCAAACCGGCTGCCCCTCCCGTTGAACCGGATAAGCCAAAAGAGGATGGAGCATGATGGAATCTCAGCCCTCAATTGCCTTCTGGCTGCTGGCCATAGTTATCCTTACCTCCGGGTTTATGGTTGTGAGTCTTAGGAATATCTTCCATTGCGCTTTGAACCTGATTATGTGCCTTTTCTCGGTAGCGGGCATCTTCATTCTCCTTGGTGCCGAGTTCCTGGCTGCCGCCCAGGTCCTGATCTATGTTGGGGCGGTAGCTATCCTGATGATTTTTGCGATCATGTTGACTTCGGAAATTTCAAATCGACGAATTGTACAGACGACCGAAAACAAATCGGTCGCCCTTTTTATATCGGTTATTTTTGCGCTCAGTTCGGTCTTCCTGATCATGGGAACCAAAATCTGGCGCATGAGCGATCAGGCCTTACCTGAGAACAACACCCTCACCATTGGCAAATACTTGATGACTGAATATATGCTTCCTTTCGAAGTTGTCTCGGTCCTCCTGCTGGCTGCCATGATTGGGGCGATTGTCCTGGCCAGAAAGGAAGCATCCTGATGTTTCCATATTTAGCGCTGGCGGCAATTCTATTTAGTATTGGTATCTATGGCGTAATGACGCGCCGCAACGTTATTGGCATCCTGATGTCTTTGGAACTGATGTTCAACGCGGTCAATATCAACCTGGTGACTTTTAACAAGTTTATCATCGCCGATGGTCTCTCCGGTCAGCTCTTTGCAGTCTTTGTGATTGTGGTCGCGGCTGCCGAAGCGGTGGTGGGGCTGGCGATTGTGCTTTTGATCTACAGAAACTGGCGCGGCATTAAATCTGATTATGTAAATGTGATGAAGTGGTAGGACTGTTAGGAATATGATGACTGAAAATGCATATCTGATCTTTTTGTTACCACTACTGTCATTTATGATGATTGTCTTTTTCCTGCGCTGGAAAGAGAAGATTGCCGCCGGCTATTCTATCATAACAATTCTGATCTCCTGGATGATGTCCATCTGGGTGCTGTTGGAGACAATAGCCCGTCATGGAGTAGCGCACGAAGCTTTCTATAAGTTTGTTGAGTTCAAGAGTTTTTCGCTTGAGTTAGGTATTCTGGTCGATCCGCTTACGGCCGTTATGCTGGTGGTGGTCACCACCGTTGGTGCCTGCGTTGAAATTTATTCGCTTGGGTATATGCATGGCGACCCCCGGTTCAGCCGCTTCTACGCCTACCTCTCGCTTTTCCTCTTCTCCATGCTTGGATTGGTCCTGGCCAACAACTTCTTCATGATCTTTATCTTCTGGGAACTGGTCGGGTTGACCTCGTACTTATTGATCGGCTTCTGGTTTGAGAAGAAATCAGCCGCAGATGCCTGTAAGAAAGCATTCATCACCACTCGTGTTGGTGATCTTGGATTCCTGGTCGGTCTGATGATGCTGATCACGTATGCCGGGACCCTCAATTATGGCGAATTGTTTGAGCTTGTCGGCGCCGGGGCCATACCGGCCACGATTTTGACTATTGCGGCTATTGGCGTTTTTTGCGGCGCGGTCGGCAAATCGGCCCAGTTCCCCCTTCATGTCTGGCTGCCGGATGCTATGGAAGGCCCTACCCCGGTCTCGGCTCTGATCCATGCCGCCACCATGGTTGCCGCCGGTGTTTATCTGGTGGCCCGTTCTATGACGCTCTTTGTTGGCTCGGCTGACGCTTCAATGGTCGTCGCAATTATTGGCCTGACCACCTCGCTGCTGGCCGCAACTATCGCGATCACACAAGTAGATATCAAACGTATTCTGGCCTACTCGACCGTCAGTCAGCTCGGCTATATGATCATGGCTTTGGGGCTGTACGGATATGACACCGCTATGGGGCACCACTCTCCCGGTTACTATGCCGGTACTTTCCATCTGATGACGCACGCCTTCTTTAAGGCCCTGCTTTTCCTTGGAGCCGGGTCGGTCATTCATGCTGTGCATACCAACGATATCCGTGAAATGGGCGGTTTGCTCCCAAAACTGAAAATCACCGCACCGACTTTTATGATAGCTTCGCTGTCCATTGCCGGAATATTCCCGTTGGCCGGATTCTGGTCCAAAGATGAAATCGTGGCGGCAACCGTTCATCACCCGATATTCTATATCCTGACATTGGCTATCGCATTCATGACCGCCTTCTATATGTGGCGACTCTGCTTTATGGTCTTTTTTGGAAAGCCTCGGGATCAGCATCGCTTTGAACATGCCCATGAATCTCCAAAGAACATGAGCTACCCGTTGATTTTCCTGGCGTTCCTTTCCGTTTGTGCCGGATGGGTTGGTATCCCCTGGTTGTCGCACGGCTTTGCATCTTTTGCCTATCATGGCGAGCCTTACCATCCCCACTTCTCATTCCTGAACGCCTTCATTGCTTCGGCGGTAGCGCTGTCCGGAATTGGTCTGGCTTACCTGATGTATTACAAGAAATCTATTTCGGCTGAGAAAATCGGGGCCATGATTCGTCCCCTCTATCTCGGTTCTTATAACAAATGGTATTTTGATGAGATATATCAATTCATCATTATCGATCCGCTCATGTCGTTTGCCCGGTTCATGTGGTCATTCGATGCCCGGGGCGTTGATGGGGTTGTCAACGGTACGGCCAGGCTGACCATGCTCTGGTCCGATCTGAAAATGTGGTTTGACAAATGGATTGTCGACGGCGCTGTCAATGGGGCCGGATGGCTTGTCACTCAATTAGGGAATCTGCTTCGTCTGATACAGACCGGTAAGGCTCAATCTTATGCTCTCTTTATGGGAGCAATGATAGTCGCTATCGGTTTTTGGAAATATGAATCAACCTTTGTAGAAGGCGCCTGGCCAAAGATGACTATCATCGTGGCCATCTGCGCAATTGTGCTGGCAATTCTCGGTCGTTTGATACCGCAGGAGACAGCCAGTCCGGAAGAAGATAAATAGTGTTGAGCCTGGAGGTAAATACAGACTGATGGATTTCCCGATACTTAGTACGCTGGTATTATTCCCCATAGTCGGCATGGTGGCCGTCATGCTGCTTCCCAAGGATGCGCATGGCGCAATTCGATGGACGGCAGTTGGGTTTAGTCTTCCCCCGATGGTTCTTTCTATCTGGCTGGTGTTTGACTATTTCGCAAACTTTGCCGCCGCGGGAACGATGGCCTATATGGAAGGTCCGTTTGAATGGATCCCTTCGTTAAACATCCAGTACCTGATGGGTGCCGATGGTATCTCCATTCCCATGCTGGCCCTGACCGGACTGCTCACCACGCTTTCGCTGATAGCCTCTTTCGGGATCAAGGTCCGGGTCAAAGAGTTCTTTGCCTTCTTCCTGCTGCTGGAAGCTGGCATGATGGGTGTTTTCTGCGCCCTGGACTTTTTCCTCTTTTACGTCTTCTGGGAAATCATGCTGGTACCGATGTACTTCCTCATTGGTATCTGGGGCGGACCACAGAAAGAGTACGCCGCTATCAAGTTCTTCCTGTATACCCTGTTTGGCTCGATCTTTATGCTGGTCGCAATCCTGATTATGTACTTCACTTCGGAACCGCATTCGCTAAGCATACTGACCCTGATGGATCATGGCCCTACTCTCACCCATACATTGCAGCTGGTCTGTTTCTGTTTCTTCTTTATCGCCTTTGCGATCAAGGTCCCGGTCTGGCCGTTCCACACCTGGTTACCGGACGCCCACGTGCAGGCACCTACCGCCGTTTCCGTTATTCTGGCCGGTGTGCTGTTGAAAATGGGAACTTACGCCATGCTGCGTATTAACTGGCCAATGTTCCCGGACGCCCTGCGCACCCTCGGTTTCTGGATAGCGGTATTGGGCGTTATTGGGATTATTTATGGCGCGCTGGTTTCACTGGCGCAGAAAGACCTCAAGAAGCTGGTTGCTTATTCCTCGGTGTCGCACATGGGTTATTGTATGCTGGCCCTGGGAGCTTTCTCCTCCGTGACCGCAATTGCGGGTTGTATGTTCCAGATGATCTCGCACGGTCTTATTACCAGCGCCCTGTTCTTGCTGGTAGGCGTAATCTATGACCGCGCCCATACCCGCGAGATTGCGGCCTTTGGCGGACTTGGCTCCAAACTGCCTATCTACACCGGCATCATGGTCTTTTTCTCTATGGCCGCGCTCGGACTTCCGGGTATGTCCGGCTTTGTCTCTGAGTTCATGATCTTTGTTGGCGCTTTTGGCGCTCTCAACAAAGTTCTGGTCGGCATTGCCGTTCTCGGTGTTGTGCTTGGTGCCGCTTATATGCTTCGCATGGTCCAAAATGTCTTTCTGGGTGAGTTTAACCTGGCCCGCTGGGGCGATCTGACCGATATCAATGGTCGTGAACTGGTAACGGTCATTCCGTTGATCATTCTCACCCTGTTTATCGGTATCTATCCGAAGCCATTGGTAATCCTGATGAACGGTACCCTGGAACATTTAATCGGTTTGATGTCGAGGTAATGAGCAGATAATGGAATTTCAGCTGCCTCCATATAGCCTTAAAATGATGCTCCCGGAGCTGTTTCTTTTTGGTTGGGCTCTGGTTGTCATTGCTTTTGATCTGGTTTCCGGTCGCAAGAAAGAGAGTGCCGTTGGCTATCTCACGCTGGCCGGTATTCTGATTGCAGGCGGACTGTTGGCTTTCACCGGTTACGGTCGGGGTTTTGGCAACATGTTTTTCAACGACCCCATGGCTCGCTTTTTCAAGATTATATTTCTCGGTGCAGCTTTTATGGCCGTGGGAAGTTCCTTTGGGGTCCTGAAAGAGCGTGTCCGAAACCACCGTGGGGAGTACCTCGGCCTGATACTTTTCAGCACGGTCGGGATGATGTTTTTGGCTTCGTCACAGGAGTTGCTCTCGTTGTATATCGGACTGGAACTGACGACCATTCCGTTGTTTGTTCTGGCCGCGTTTTACAAAGACAACAAGCTGTCAGTTGAGGCAGGTATAAAGTACTTCGTGGTCGGAGCCTTTTCTTCGGCCCTTCTCCTCTATGGGATATCGTTCCTGTATGGCATGGCTGGCACAACGGATATTATCCAGATGAAAATAAATCTCGCCATCACTCATCTGACCTTCAAGAGTATCGGGATGACGTTAGTAATCGCGGTGGTGACCATGCTGGCCGGAATCGGTTTTAAACTGGGTCTGCCTCCGTTTCACCAGTGGGTACCGGACGTTTACGAAGGCTCCCCTACTCCGGTAGCCGCGTTTCTCTCTATTGGCTCCAAAGCTGCCGGGTTGGTGGCTTTCGCCAAGATTTTTGTCAATGGTTTATCCGCTTTCTTCGGGCCGGAGATGCTTCCGAACGACTGGGGACAGTTAGTTGCAATTATGGCCATCCTGGCGATGGTACTGGGGAACACAGTTGCGATCTGGCAGACAAACATCAAACGAATGCTCGGTTATTCATCGATCGCTCAGGCTGGGTACATAATGATCGGTATGGTGGCGATGAACGTCTACGGTCTTTCTTCGGTTGCCTATTACATGTTCGCCTACATGTTTGCCAATATGGGCGCTTTTGCAATTGTGACTATTTTTGAAGACAAAACCGAGTCAACTCAGATCTCCAGCTATCGCGGACTCTCCAAGTCCGAACCGGCCCTTTCGCTAATCCTTTCCATTTTCCTGCTCTCTCTTGCGGGCATCCCGCCGCTGGCCGGATTTATGGCCAAGTATTATGTCTTTGCGGCCGCTGTCGAAAAAGCCAGCAGTCCCAACGGCGTTACCTGGCTCTACTGGTTGGTGGGAGTCGGCCTCCTGACCTCTGTCTTTTCACTCTATTACTATGTCAACGTCATCAAACAGATGTACTTCTCCAGAGAAGACTCGCCATATAAAATTCCGGTCTCAGCTCCGGCCCTGGCCGTGATAGTAATCTGCCTGATCGGTGTCATACTGTTTGGGATCTGGCCGGAGCCAATTCTCCAATTCGCCAAGGATATCCCGGCTTCATTCGGTTTTCTCGCTCGCTGACAACCGTAATTCAATTGACTTAGCGGAGCGGTTCGGCTATAATCAGTCGCCCATTCAAACCGGCTGCGAAAGGTAAATAGATGTCAGTGGTTAACAAAGTAACAGCCAGTATCAAGAGATATTTTGTCTCAGGAGTGCTGGTGGTCATCCCGCTCATTCTTACTTATATTGTTCTCAAATTCCTTTTTGAGTCGCTGGATGGAATACTCCAGCCTCTAATATTCCAAGTCCTTGGCTACTATATTCCGGGGCTGGGCATTTTCACGACCCTGTTAATTATCCTCCTGGCCGGTGTCTTAACTCGGAATTTTCTCGGGGCCAAGTTGCATGGTCTGGGTGAAAGCGTGTTGCAAAAACTCCCCATTATCAGACCGATATACAGCGCGTCCAAACAGCTTCTGGAAGCTCTGACACATCCCTCGATGACATCGTTCCGCGAAGTAGCCCTTATAGAGTATCCTCGGAAAGGGATTTACGCTCTCTGTTTTGTCTCGCATCGAATCAAAATTGACAGTGGGCAGAAAACTGGCGAGTACACCACATGTTTTATACCTTCGACCCCAACGCCGGTCTCCGGAATGGTAGTTATGGTGCCGCACGAAGAAGTCTTTGCCGTCAACATGACGGTTGAAGAAGGGATCAAGTTTCTGGTCTCCGGCGGAGTTGCATCCCCGAACCTGATTGAAACAACCAAAACATATTCCAACAGCCAAAGTGATGAGGTACCCGGTGAATCTGGCTAATTTGTTGATGGATCGTCGTATCTGTATTGATCTTAAGTCGACCAACAAGGATGATGCAATGCAGGAACTGCTCCGTTTACTGCAATCGGAAGGAGTACGCCTTGACTATGAAGCGGTCATGTCCTCGATTCGGGAACGGGAAGAGATCGAGAGCACTTCCTACGGTCATGGTTTCACTTTCCCCCACGCCCGGACAGATTCCGTCTCGGAATTATATATCTTGATCGGGATCGCGCGCCAGGGATTAGAAGACAAAACGCCCGATGGCATACCGGTACATGTAGTCTGCCTGTTGTTGACGCCCTCCACAATCGCAAAGCTCTACCTGCAGACACTGTCGGGGTTGGCCGCCTTCGCCCGTGATGACAGGAACCTGGAGCAGGTTCTCAACATATCCAGCCCAGCTGACTTGA
>JARGFS010000044.1 GCA_029211095.1 bacterium
CCGCCGCAAACGCCGCCAATTACTTTATTGTCTGGAGAACGATATAATCTCCGCTGCATAATAACTCCCTTACTCTTGGGGCTTCTCTCTTGTCTGAATATATATACGGGTGCTAAGAAGGAAAGTTTTTTGAATTTTCCCTGACTCGACTGCAGCTTATGGACCTGGAAGCCCACCTATAAGCCTAAAATGCTTGTTGAAACTTCCCCGAGGAGCCTCTATATTTTTTTTATGATCTGCCCATGAATCTCTAAACTATGGAGTACCGTGACGTTGATAAAGTCGAAAAGCATCCCCAAAACGCTTTGGCTCAGCCTCGGTCTTTTAGTAGCTATCTTTGCCCCTCCGGTCAATGCAGCCCCCGAAGATATCCACTGGCAGGAAGGTTTCCATCTCGAAGGTTTCGATGGTCCCGTGCACGCGCTAATCCAGTATCGGGGTCGGCTGATAGCCGGTGGTTCCTTCTCGGTCGCTCACAACAGTTATGCCCGCAATATTGCCCAATGGGATGGCCAGAAGTGGCTTCCGCTGGGCCAGGGGACCAATGCACCGGTACTCGCCTTGGCCGTTTACAACGGAGAGCTGATCGCGGGGGGACAGTTTGATTCCGCCGGAACCAATTCAGCCAATTATCTGGCCGCCTGGAACGACACCAGCTGGTCCTCTCTTGGAAAGGGGCTTGATTATCATGCTCTTGCTCTGGAAGTTTTCGATGGCAACCTGATAATCGGGGGAGACTTCACCCAGGCCGGAGACTCGGCGACAAACTACATCGCCGCCTGGAACGGAGTCAGCTACTCTCCCCTCGGACTCGGTACCACCGACATTGTTAGAGCTCTCTTTATTTACAGCGCTCAATTGATAGTTGGCGGCGAGTTTACCCACGTCAGGAACCTGGCCGGCGATCTTTTTGTCGACCGGATTGCGGCCTGGAACGGCACCAACTGGGCACAACTCGGCGGAGCCGGAATGAACAACTACGTCAACTGCTTCACTAATTACAACGGGCTGCTGATCGCCGGTGGGGCGTTTACCGAAGCTGGCGGGAACAACGTCAGCCGCATAGCTTCTTTTGATGGCGGCGGTTGGTCCCAGGTCGGGACCGGCATTGATGGGGATGTCAACTCACTGTTTGTATTCAACGGCAAACTGTACGCGGGCGGGCTATTCACTACCGCCGGAGGGGGACCTTCACAATACATGGCCGTCCTTGAAGGGTTAGATTGGGTGCGGCCCGGAACCGGTATGGGGGGCGGCGTAAATGCCCTCGAAGAATATGATAACAAACTGATTGCCGGAGGCTTTTTCCCCACCGCCGACAGCCTGTCGGTCAACCGGATTGCCGCCTGGAATGGAACCGACTGGGAAAGGCTCACCTCCACCGGAGCCGGGCTGAATGGCCGGGTCCATATCATGATCAACTACAACGGAAAGATCGTTGTCGCCGGTAGTTTCAGCACCGCCGGAGATCTCACCACCAATAGCATCTCAATCTGGGATGGAAGCAGCTGGTCTGAACTGGACGGTGGTATCATCGGCATTGTTCATGCCCTGACACTGCATGACACGCTTCTGGTTGTTGGAGGAAGTCTCAGCTCCGCCGGTGGTTTGCCGGTCAGCAACATTGCCGCCTGGAACGGAAGCAATTGGGTTTCGCTCGGAGATGGCTTTGATTCGACCGTGCGTTCCCTCACTTCGTATCAGGGAACGCTTGTTGCCGCCGGGCTGTTTGACTCTTCCGGTTCCAATGCTGTCAATCATATTGCTCTTTGGAATGATACCAGTTGGCATCCCTTGGGCGAGGGACTCAATGGGGATATCTATGATCTCGAAATCTACAACAATAGATTAATTGCCGGTGGCAGCTTCACCGCCTCCGCCGCGCAATTTCTGAGCCGCATTGCGGCCTGGGATGGGGCCGTCTGGGCTCCCCTGGGACAGGGGATGGATAATGAGATCAGGGCTTTGCACCCGTACGGAGGAAAACTGATCGCGGGGGGGAAATTCGGCACGGCCGGCAACACGCTGGCCAACCGGGTAGCTGCCTGGGATGGCTCCACCTGGTCAAAACTTGGCAACGGGATTGTGGGAGTCGGTGGTGTATTCTGTCTTACCGAAAGTTCCGGGCGTCTTTTTGCGGGCGGCTGGTTTCATGAAGCTGACAATCTCCCGGCCAGCAATGTTGCTATCTGGGAAAGCGGCCAATGGTCGGCTCTCGGATCGGGAACCGAAGGGGCCGTCTTTTCACTGGCTGATTTTAGCGGCAGCCTGCTCGTTGGAGGAGATTTTGTGGCCGCCGGTGAGAAAGTCTCGGCCCATCTGGCCGTCTGGAACAAGTTATATACTTCCGTCTCAGATTATTCGGAGCGGTCGACTCTTCCGCACCTCTTTTCCCTTGGTCAAAACCACCCCAACCCGTTCAACCCGAGCACCAGATTTGAGTACACGCTAAGGGTGCGATCATCAATCCGGCTTGAAATTCTAAATTTGCTTGGGCAGACGGTCCGCCTGCTTGCCCAGGGGAGTTTTGCACCGGACAACTATAGCGTGACTTGGGATGGAACAACTGGTTCCGGTTCACCTGTGGCTTCGGGGGTCTACTTCTATCGCCTTCAAGTGGGGTCGGAAGAATCGACGAAAAAGATGCTGCTTTTGAAATAGATTCAAAACGCTTCAATCCAGCTTCAATTGCAACTGACTCAGGTATTTATCGATACGACTCTGCTGTTCATTGGTTCTGCTCCAGGGGAAATTGCGAAGATACTTTGTCGACTCCATAACCTCGGTTGTATCGGAACTAACCAGACCGATCTGATAGACAGTTGAAATCAGACTGTCCAGCATGACATTGTAGCCTGAATCCGCAACACGTTCTTGTACTGCGACCGTATCAGCTACCGCCTTTCTTTGAATATCATGAGCAACATATTCAGTAATTGCGGCTTTTAGAGAATCGCGTTGAGCTCGCAATGCGATCAGCTCCGCTATATTGTCATCGGCGCCAAAAGCAGCCGAAGTTGACTTCAGCTTGGTTGTTGCTGGCTGAGTCACCGCTTCTAAAATCGGTGTAAGTGCTTTTTCCGCAGTCCCTTTCTCGGGAGCGGAGAGACGCGGCTGCTCAACTGCTCCCCCGCCGAGACTGCCGCTGTTTCTTTTCTTCTCTTTGAGGTTCGCGATTATATCAGTATCAGCGGAGACCTCCTGTCGCCGGACTTGATCCGCTTCCATAACCTGATCAGAGGCTGAGGCCTCCTTCTCTGACGATTTTGCTATAGAGCTTCCAATATCAACAGCAGGCTTCATGGCCAGGTTTTCTTCGGCGGCCGGTTGTGCTTTGCCTCTGACCGCTTCCTCAGCATCCTCCCGCACCTCATCTGCCTTCCGCCCCACCATTCCATCACCGCTTTGAATCTCTTCGCTCTTGCTGTCGACTTCATCAAACAGCCGATTCGTGCTGTCAGCCGTGCGCCCTGTCTCTTCATCAATCCTGACGGGTATATCTTTTGAAGGCGCCGTTTGGTCGAGGACTGATTCTTCGATCTCGGAGCGATTAAGAGTTATGAAAGTCAGGGCCGCTACCGAAGCCGCCACGGCGGCCAGTTTCCAGACCAGGCCGGAAGAGCGGGTCGGCTTAATCTCGGTCACCTTGGGAGCGGTCGGATTCAAGGCCTGCTCGATCTTGGCCGCGGACTCTTCCCAGTAGTCGCTCTCATCCAGACGGCTCTTCCGCTCAACCATTGCATCCAGCTGTTCATACTGCGTTAGCAGCCGCCGACACTCTTCGCAACTCTCCAGATGCTCCCGCACTACTTCCAGTTCGTACGGCGGAAGGTCCCGGTCATGGTAGGCTGATATTCTATCTATGAAATATGAGTGTTCCATCTCTTTTACTTACTCTACAAGAGCTCTTTCAGTTGCTCCAATAAATATTTCCGCGCCCGGTATAGCCGGGAATCAACCGTCCCCGGTGGAATTTTCAGGTAGCTTCCAATGGCGGCATAATCCATATCTTCAAAATGACGCAATACAAAGACCGACCTATATTTCACCGGCATTGACTGCAGCGCCTCGAAAAACCGTTTCTTGTTCTCATCATTCAGCAGGGATTCCATAGGCCCCAGTGCCACGCTTTGGGGATCAAATCCAACCTCCTGCAGGCTGTCCAGTGATTCCTTCTTTTCCTCTTTCCGAATCTGATTATAGGCCAGATTGCGCGCAATGGTTGACAGCCAGGGGTAGAATCCATAATCCGGGTTGACCCGGTCAATTGCTTTGAAAGCTCTCACAAATGCATCCTGTACCACATCTTCAGTCATATCAAATGATCCCAACAAGCCGTAAATGAATCGAAACAGCCGTTTCTGGTGCATTCTGATCAGCAGTCCGAACGCCTTAGTATCGCCGTTCTGCGATGCCTCAATCAGGCGTCGCTCCTGCTTTTTCGTTTCCTTATTCTCTACCGTCACCGAAGCTGTTTCTTCCCAATTATTCCGGTAATTTATGAAGCCCGGGAGCGGACCAGTTCCAGGGCCAGAATTTCGAGCTGAACCTGCGGCTTGATTTTACTTCGCCTGAGCTCAGAGTCCAGTTTGGCAATAGATATGATAATCCGCTCAAGATTATCACTGCTATAATGCTGGGCCTGACGGCGAAAATTTTGGATCAGAAAGCCGCGATTCCCCAGCGGGCTCTTGCCTGCCTTGACCAGGTACAACGAAGTAAAGTGCTGTTGCAACAGCGTCGCCAGAACAGTCGGGTGTGTCCCTTCGGAGATCAGACCGCTGAGCATTTTGATAACGTCGGCCGGGTTGCCATCGACAATCCGATCAGCCAGATGAAACATATTGAAAATCTCGTACCCGGAACATACCCGCCGAATATCATCCGAAGTTATCTTTCCATTGTCCTCAGATTCCTCCGCCTCTTTGTAAGAGACCAACTTCCCCAACTCTTGTTCCAGCGCTCCCCGGTTACCGGCAACCGATCCAATCAACAGACTCAACGCTTCCGGCTCAATACTGAGATTCTCTTTGGCCAGACGGCTGCGGATCTGTCCGGCCGTCTCCTGCTCGGTCATCTTCTTAAATTCAACCGGTTCCGCCACCGCCGCTATCGCCTTGAAAAAAGCTGAGCTTTTCTTGGGCACCTTGGACGAAGGGGAACTAAAAATTATCAACCGGCTCGGGTCGGGCGGTTTCAGAAGTTGAAAAATCCGCTGTAGCTCTTTCGGTTTGAAGGACTGGATTTCGCTGATCGAGAAGACCTGTCGCTCCCCCAGCATCGGCAGGGTGGAGAGTTCGGCCGAAAGGTCGGCTACCGAAGTCCGCTTGCCATCGATCTTCCGGTAATTAGTGCTAACCTGAAGATCGGGGAGAAACTGCTTGACCAGATACTTCCTGGCCTCAGCCAGGCGGTACTCTTCGGGGCCATAAAAATAGTAGACCGGCTTGAATTTTCCGGCAGAGACTAACTTAAATAGTGAGGTGGGGGTGGCCATGCCTGATTATAACCTGCCACCCTTGCTGGGGTCAATCGAAAAGAGAATCGTAGTCCGGATTGTTCTCGCTGGGCGTCCACTCCAGGGAAAATCTGTACTTGTCCCTATACATTTTTGCCTTATCCATCAGGGGTGAGAAAGCGACATTCAGTTCCTGCTGTTGGTTGACCTGGTTGACGACCGAAAGATTGCTCCCGTAAATCTGAAACGCTTTCCTTGAGAAATATTTCTGGTTGCCATCAATAAATTCCAGCAGGGCCAGAAGCGAAGCAAAGTCCGAGTGGTCATCATTGACTCCGGCAAACGGGGCCTTGAACTTGATCCCCAGTTCCGGAATTGAGAACGCCACCACGGCGGTCTTATTGATCTCGTTGTCTTGCGGCAGAGCTACCGATCCAAAATAACATTCCATGAACAGGTCTAATGCAAGCCCTGTGCCAGCCCCAAGCCTCAAGCTATTTTGTTGAACAACAGCCCCTTAGAAGACACTGTGCCCTTTTCCCTGCGCAGACACCTGCAGGATTATAGTCTGGATACTCACTTATTCAATAATTCACCTATTCAATAATTCACTTGTTAACTTAGTCGAGTCATCTCGAGCTTAGTCAAGTCATCTCGAGCTTAGTCGAGAGATGACCTGCCGGGTGCCACGCTCAAACTTGTTTGGGCGTGATTTCTAATCAATCCGAAACGAAGCAGCTTTGACCCGGCCACCCCATGCTGAGCTTGTCGAAACATGATTGCCCCCCACAAAAAAACTCCCGCCTCAAAAGAGGCAGGAGCTTTCAAATCCAATCTGCGCTTTATTACTGCGCAACAAAAGTGGCTATGCCACTTAGCCGTAGACTTCCCCGTGGTTACATTTGCAGACACCTACGTTCTGCGTCCGAAACTTCCAGGCTCCGGCATCGGTCTTGATCGACTTGGTAAATTTGACAAACTGAAACGTCTCCTGGCAGACCGGGCAGGTCATGCTATGAGCCCGTTTCGAAGATTTGTCCGCAAAACTCTGTTTCTTAGCCATATGGTAAAATCTCCTCTACTTCTATCGTATCTGATTCCTGGGCCGCAATCTTCTTCTTAACCGCCACCAATACCCGATTTGTTTCCATAATCAGGTTAAACTCGCGGTCATTCTTAAAGTGCGGAGCCGCCTTCTCAAATTCTTCGGCTGCCAGTCGATAGCTTTTGCTCTTCAACGCCAAAAGGGCCTGACAGTATGCCTTTTCTCCGGGGTTAAGCATTCGCTGTACTCCCTTCCTTGTGCAACCGCTCAGCCGCTTTGAGTCGTTTTACAAACGGATCGACTATGTAGCCGTTCAACTTGAGATAATATATCAGATAGGCCGACAAAAGCAAGGCCTGTTTATTCTTCTGTACCACGGCCGATTTTAAGCTGTCATCAAGGACTGACAAAAGATGCTTCTTCCCTCCGGAGAAATCGGCAAAGAGAGCCGCACATCGCTCGAAACTACTGCCGAACAATGAGATAGTGTCCATTTCCTCGGAATCCTCAGTCGTCTCGGCCCCTCGTTTGAGGACCAGCTTGCTACTCCTGGCGCCGCTTTTTTCCTGCCAGCGGCCAATCTCCTGGACCACTTTTCTTGCTGCCGGACTCGAAGATGCCTCGGCGGAAATGTGACCGTTGATCTCTCCCAAGATTTTCCCAATCCGGTCAATATCCGCCGGTTTCAGGACACTCTCGGTCAACCACTGGTTGTGCTCGGCAAACCAATCACCGACTTCATCCGCTATTTCATCTGGATCATTCTGACGGGCGATATCGTCCAGCCGGTTGATTCCACCCAGCACACCCAGACGGCGGTGCTTCAGATGGACCATCCGCTCCAAGAATGCTTCCAGAAGTCCCTCAAGGGAACGTAATGAAAAATCAGTCTTCAACTGAAGTCTCCACAACCGAAGTGCTTATCGTTCGGTCCGTCGGCTTCTTGACCGGGCGGACATTCAGGTAATTCTCAAACAACCCGGCCAGGCGGTTAGTCATCGTTTCCAGATTACCATAGTCGCCGGTCGGCCTGGGATCAGATTTCGTAATCAAACCGGCCAGTTTCAGCTTGGCCAGAATTGTCATCGCCTTGTCACTCCCCAATGGGGAACTCGTACAAATCTGCCGAACACTCTTTCGGCCATCTACCAGGGCCAGAACATTCCACTCATCGGAATCCATCTTGACATCCCGACTTCTCCCCTCCTGAGCCGAGGCCATTGCGAACGTGGCATCAGGATCGGTCAGAGTTTCACGGGCCATATTTAGCTCATCCATCCGCCGAAGTCCCTCAAGGATGACATTCTCAACTGAAATCCTGACCGTAATCTCCTCTTCGGTCGGGAACTGATTCTCATAAAACTTGAACGTTCCCGAATCCCACGCCAGCAAAGAATACAACAATTGTTCAACCTGTTTGCGCACGGCACTCTGGAGATCGGCCCGGTCGATGTACTTCCGCTCAATCAGGATTTCACCCAACCGCTTGCTGTTTTGTTCATTGGCCTGAAGCTGTACCGCTTCATCAAGCTGATCCGCCGTGATGGCGTTGGAATCTTTCAACAACTGCCCCAGATGATATGTCTGTCGTGGACCATAACTGTACACGATCTCCCCCCCGGAGAAATAGACCATGACAATAGAATCATCTCTCTGTATCCCCAGTGTCCCTGATTTCCTGCCGGCTGCGATCAATTGCAAAATCTCGGGAAGAGTAAAACGTTCTATACTTCCCTGAAGATCCAATTCCATGTTATCTCCTCGCGTTCGTTGGACAAACGATGCTGCGTTATCTGACCAGCAAGGTACCTTGTTATCCACTGAACGACAAAAGTCTATCAAATTACAATTTTCTTCTCATACTCAAACGACTAACAATAAAGAATTTACACATGAGAAGTAAGTCGGTCCTACGATAACGGAATAAACAAAAAGAGTCAATAGAAATCCGCACCACAACCTCATTTGTCAACTACGTTTTCACAATCATTCTCCCGCCTGGACAACCTCTGATTCTGGAGCAGAGATACTAAACCGAGATTACCTCAAATTGCTCCTTCAACCTCGGAAAAATTCAGCCAACAAACTTCCGAAAAGAGCAAGAAAAGGCAAAAGAAATTGTCCCTTTAATTCGATTATATATATAAGAGAACACTATTTTAGGACCGGCCAGTCACTTGCGGTAAATCAATCCTGTTTGGAGGAAATATGCACGGCAATCTGTTGATCAATAGAATCACCGACAAGAGATTTCGGGAAGAATGGCACCTCCATCTGGCCCCCCTGTACGCTTCCCTGAAGCGCCTGAACGAACTCCGTTTCGGCCGGGAGCAGGACCCCTCCGGACTGCAGTATCTCGAAGCAGCCATGGAGTTTATCGAATCGCGTGATGCCGAGCGCAATTTCTTCTGGGATACTTTTATCAGGAAGACCGATGACGAAGATACCCTGATGGAGAAAAAAAAAGTCTCCCACAACTCCGACTGACCGGCTGAACCAGTTATCCACATATATTTGTGTGAATCGCCCCAGCTGACAAACCTCCCACATATTCTTTAATTGCAAAGTATTGCGCAACTTTTGAACAGAAGTGCCTTGCTTCAATAAAAAAATTCACAATTGGTCAGAATAGTGAGTTTTGATTTCCTCTGGCATTCCACTCGCATCACAAACTTGCTTACATCGGTCCCTTTTCCTAAGTTATTATACTCTACCCCATTGCGAATGAGGCTCAGTCGCCATTTCGACCATTTTGGTAAACCAATATCTGGCATTCACCGCAACCGGTGGCATTCTCGCACAAAATTTGCTTCCCATTTTAATGAGTAGAAGTGCGCTCGTAGACTGGTTAGGAGGTATACCGTCGGATGGGTGCTTTTAGCGTTTGAACAAACGGATAAACCAAAGAACCATAAACATCACTATTTGAAGGAGGACCACAGATGACGAAAGTATTCCGCGTCATCGCGCTGATCGCCGTAGTCGGACTGCTGGCTATAGGCTGTTCCAGCGATCGTAACGAAGGTGTCATTGGTAGCAGCAATTTGGCCAATTTCATGCTGCCGGCCGGTGCTACCTTTGAATCAGCGACATTCAACATTTATGTGACCCAACCAGCTAATGAACAGGTCACAATCCATCGGGTAACCTCGGCTTGGGATGAAGCGACTGTTACATGGGGCAACTTTGGCGGTGCATATATGCCAGCCAGTGCCGGGTCGTTCGCCTGTGACGATTTCGGCTGGAAATCTGCGGACGTCTCTGGCCTGGTCGCTTCCTGGCTCAACGGCTCTAACGCCAACTACGGTCTCTTACTTGACCAGCCGGAAGTCTTCTTCCGAACAGCCACCTATAGTAGTCGCGAAGCTGCCGCTAACCGCCCGTACATCGAAGTATGCTATTGGCTTGGCGGCGTCCTGGTTTGCGAAAACATCGCTGATCTCGGCGATGCATACATCCGCGAATACTACCCTGATCTTAACTATGGTGGACTGGACTGGTTGGGCACCGGTTGGGGTGCTCAGGAGTATCTGGAAAAGCAGTGCCTCCTTATCTTTGATATCCAGATTTCACCGATGAAAGCTTCACTGGGTGACTTCGTATGGAATGATCTGAATGAAGACGGTGTGCAGGACGCTGGCGAACCGGGTATCCCGGGAGTAACTGTATTCCTGACAGACTGCTCTGGACAGATACTTGCTTCAACTATAACCGATGCCAACGGCAATTACTACTTTACCAACCTGGAACCGGGTGATTATCGCGTCGAGTTTGTGGCTCTTTCCGGGATGGTCTTCAGCCCTCAGAATGTTGGCAATGATGCGGCCGACAGTGATGCCGACCCGACAACCGGTATCGCCGATTGCACCAACCTTGTGGCTGGAGAAAACGACCTCTCCTGGGATGCCGGACTCTATACACCTCAAATGGAAACCGGCGAATGTGAAGGTAAGGTAACTGAGTTGACTCTCCGTTACGACGGATCAGTTGCAAACGCCAATATCGTAGTCCTCGGTCGCAGAGGTCATGTTATCTTTGACGGCATAGTTCAGCCTGGTGAAACATTCACAATATACGGCTGGGACCGCAAGGGAACCCTCGGCACGGAGACCTACTATTACGTCAATGGCGTTTATAATACCAATATACATACCAGTTGTTCGCAACCGGTAGGCCCCGGACTGACCAAGGGTGACTTCACGGTCATCGAGGGTTACAGCCGCAATGGCGGTCTGCTCCCCCCCATTTAATCAGCTGAGTCTCAGTTCTCAACTGAAGTTCGATATCGAGAAAGGTCCGCCCAACAGCGGACCTTTCTTTTGTTATATCTCGGCCGCTCCAAGTAGTAAACTTGTTGCAACTCTGCAACTTATTGCAACACCCGTAACACTTTCCATCTGAATACCCCGCTTCCTCCGTGGAAGCCGCCCCTCAACGATCAGCGTCATAATACGTTACCCACCAAACACTTAAAAGTGGGCACGGAGATACTCTGACGTAACGAACATAGTTCCTGTAGTAATCAGATCGAATTCATCCCCCTTTATCCATTCTGGCATATTGTTTGCTCTATGTATCATCTGAATGGTGGTCCTCTCTGACCCGGTCGGTCGAGGACTATTATTTTATTGAAATGTAGCAGACAAATAAACATGCAACAGATACAAACTCATTAGCACTCAGGAGAAATTGAACATGCATCGATTCACCCGTGTCATTGCCTTGATTGTCGTTGTTGGCCTTCTGGCTATCGGCTGTTCAAGCGATCGTAACGAGGGTATCATGAATGGCGACTATCTGGCCAATTTCATGCTTCCCGCCGGAGCGACTCTGGAATCGGCCACATTCTACGTCTATGTGACGCAGCCGGCCAACGAAGTCGTTAATCTGCACCGCGTAACTTCTGACTGGGAGGAAGCTACGGTGACCTGGAACTCTTTTGCGGGCGCCTATGACGCCTCAATTGAAGGTTCCTTCAACTGCGACAACTTCGGTTGGAAATCAGTCGACATCACCGCTCTGGCTCAGTCCTGGCTTGACGGAACAAATATGAACTATGGTCTCCTCATGGACCAGCCGGAAGTCTTCTTCCGCACTGCCACTTACAGCAGTCGCGAAGCGGTTTCAAATCGTCCTTATGTCGAAGTCGTCTATTCTATGGGTGGAGTCTCCACTACTGAATCAGTCGAAGACATCGGCGATGCTTACATTCGCCAGCTCTACGGCGACTTTAACTATGGCGCTCTTGACTGGCTTGGCACCGGATGGGGTGCCGAAGAGTATCTGGAAAAACAGTGCCTGCTGAAATTTAACTTTGAGCGCTCCCCGATGAAAGCCTCCATTGGCGATTTTGTCTGGGAAGACCTCAATGAAGACGGCGTTCAGGATGCCGGAGAACCGGGGATCCCGGGTGTAACCGTATACCTGCTCGACTGTCAGGACAATATCCTGGGTTCAACTATTACTGATGCCAACGGTCTCTATTCCTTCCTCTACCTGGATCCGGGCGACTACAAAATCGCTTTTGTTGCTCCTGCAGGAATGCTCCCGAGTCCTCAGGATGTTGGCGATAACGCCATGGATTCCGATGCCGACCCGGTCACTGGAATGACCATGTGCACCACGCTTGAAGCTGGTGAAAATGACATGACCTGGGACGCTGGATTCTTTGATCGACCGGTTGTTGACTGCATCCCATGCGAAGGCAAGGTTACTGAGCTGACTCTGCGCTACGACGGTACTGTGGCCAATGCCCAGATAGTCATTGAAACCGCCAGAACCGGCATTGTCTTTGACGACGTTGTCCAGCCGGGTGGAATCTTCACCATTTACGGCAACGACAAGAAGGGGACTCTCGGTACTGAGATTACCCTGTATGTCAATGGGGTCGTGAACACCAAGATTCATACCAGTTGTTCACAGCCAATCGGCCCTGGCCTTGTCAGTGGCGACTTCATGGTAATCGAGGGTTATAGCCGCGCTGGCTTACTGCCTGCTTTGGGTGAAGATTGTGGTGGCACCCCTCCGCCGCCGCCGCCAGATGGCGAGTGCGAAGGCAAGGTAACTGAATTGACCCTGCGTTATGACGGCTCCATGGTTGACGCTCACATCGTTGTTGGCGCCAAGAGACAGGGAATCGTTTTTGACGGTACAGTTCAGCCGGGCGAATCATTCTCTTTTGTCGGTTCCGACAGAAAAGGAACTCTCGGCACTGAGATATCCGTCTATGTAAATGAAAATCTGAATACTAAGATTCATACCAGTTGTTCACAGCCAATCGGCCCGGGACTCGTCAGCGGTGACTTTACCGTCATGGCCGGTTCCAGCCGCAACGGTGGAGAACTGCCTCCTCTGTAATTTTGTAGAATCTCTTTTTCCGAACACCTGTTCGGTATAGCAATAAAGACCCGCTCCCACAAGCGGGTCTTTTTTTATCTGTTCATCTGAAATCACGTGACTTGATACTGATTTTATCACTGCTGCCCGGCTTGCTGAGAGCCGTAAATACCTTGCCAATAACATTAATCACACCATCCCGCTTCTCAAGCAGCCTTCTTACAATCAAGGCATTGTTCATAATCAGGGTCTCTCTCTGCTTTTTAAAAATGTCCGGCTTTACAACAATATTCAGACAACCAAATTCATCCTCCAGCGTGATAAACATAAAACCCTTAGCCGTCATTGGTCGCTGCCTGATCACAACTACTCCGGCAACATTAACAGTTGTTCCGGATTCCTTTGCATAGAGATCATTGGAATTCAATATCCCCTGCCCGGTCAGCTCTTTTCTCAAAAGAGTCATCGGATGCTGCCCCGGCGACAACCCCATCGACTTAAAATCCGAGGCTATCTCCTCTCCGGTTGACATGGCCGGAATTTTCTCCCGCGAATCTTTCACCGGTTCCAACTCAAGACTCAACTCCCCCTGACAAGTATTAACCAGGGCTAACACCTCCCATAGCGCCTGCCTTCTGGTAGACCCAAAACAATCAAAAGCGCCACTCAGAGCAAGCTGTTCCAGGGCACTCTGAGGAAGACTCACCAGCCTGACAAATCTTGTGTGCGGTAGTTTTGAAATCAAACTCTGCCTGAGATTGGCAAGAGCATGCCGATTTTCTGCCGTACTTTTTATCGCTGTTGCTTTCATTGATACATACTACTCATTTGTATAGTATGTATCGCAGGTCAAAGGGAATTCGTCAATCACATCAGATAAATTCAGTTTCACATATAACAGGAGATAAAAAAAGCGAGGTGGCCTGATCTTGAATCAAACCACCTCACACTCGTTGAGCCCCACAAAAAGCCCGGCAGAATCCCCCGATCCTGCACATCCTGCATCAAAGCATCCCTGCTAATACCCCCCTTAAGCCCCCATATCCTCAGACCATATTCCTTCAATCTTCCCCAACCGACCATAAAGTCCTTGCCGAAGAATCTCTTCTCCTTCAAACGACCCCCTGTCATGACCTGGCGCCATTCCCCCTATAGGCACCAAAGATGGTCGATATCTCATGATGGAAAAAGTCTGTGTCATGTATTAAACAATCGGAAACAAAGAGAATTACCTGACAAGTATTGATCAGGTACTTATCAAGTACACGCAGTACTTGAACCACCCCACGCAAGACCTAAATACTGTTGAGGAATGAGACGAGATTCAGTCCACTATTGTCAATGCCGAGTTTCCGACGGATTCTCTGGCGCTGCTTCAGGACCGTATGCACAGAAGTACTGTTGAATTCCGCAATCTCTTTGCAGGAGAGTCCGTTGCGGAGCAGACTACATATTTCAATTTCGCGGGGAGAGAGGCTTGAATATTTTGATCTAAGATCACTTCCAAAACTCGATGCTATATCACTCAGGCTGCTTTTGAGCAGATCGATATACCCTGTCTCGGATTCCCTGACACGACCACTCAATTGCGACAGAATCGGTATAATAATTTTTTCAACATTGGATTGAACATGTGCCGCTATCTGCTTCTTCTCAGTATCAATCTGGCTCAACACCTCTCTGAGGGCGCTGTTCTTTTCTCTGAGCGCCTGCCGTTCAACCTGAAGTTGCTCATTGGCAATACAGAGAGCCTCGGTTGATTGATGCCCTTCAATAAAACGAGAAATGGTCGCCGCCACTGATTTCAGCATCGTCTTCTCATAAGGAGCAAACTTGCTGTCATTGGGATCATCAATGACCTTACGATAGAAAATCTCAATCATCCCGATAGCATCCGGTCCCACCTGGATTCCTTCTGATTCCCTCAGCTGAACCGGCTCAAACCGTTCTGTCTGATAAGTTTCTCCGTTGATGCTGATTCGAGCACAAGCTATTTCAGGGTGCCCCCACGATTCGGTGACAACATCCACCGCCCCCTGGAGAAACTCCTGTAAGCTGATATCTTTCTGTTGGTTCAAGTGAGAGATGCGGTAAAGGCAAAAGAGCTCACGCATTCTTTCGTCAAGGTCAACGCTGCGCCTCTGCAACAGACTATCGACCAGCTTCTTGCCGGTTATATCCGAGCAGAGCCAGACAAATCGCTTAGTCCCGCTCCCCGAATGCCTGACGCTGATCTCAATCTGCCGCTCTTCATCCGGTTGCCATCGGTAGGAAACTTCAAATGTCTGATCATCCGCACACTCACCATCAAGCATTGGCCAGGGTTCATTCTCGGATACGCCAAACAGTTCCCGAATATTCCCCAGCTTCCAAATCTTATCCTGCGTGATACCAAACAAGCGTTCCGAATTATCCGACAGGTACAGAATATCCCCATTTGGATCAGTTACTATTACTGTCTGGGGAAGGCTCGACAGGATGTCCTGACTGATCGAATCTGCCTTACCAGTATTAAGCCTGCTATGACCGACAGGCACTCGGGCTGGCGATATCTGCTTATTTTTCACTTCACTCCCATGTAATTCGGACTACGGCCAGTGTAGACCAGATTATCGGCAGCCCTGTTCAAATTCTATACAGTTGATCGGGACAAAAGTGATCGTAAGACTAAATTATTATTAGACAGCAGATTATACGACAGCCTAAAATGGTTGGTCAGCCCCCTGCCCGCTTACTCGGGACAACCGACCATCACAAAACCGCCCCAGTAAAGCGGATGAGAATGGCCGCTCCGTTCCTTTGTTTTGGACATAACATTAAGAACAGAACGTCGCAACGCCGTCTGACGCGGCTGTCCGTCCAGCCAGATTCTGTAAAATGAAACCATCAGGTCGGTAGTCTCTTTGTCCGGCACTTTCCACAGACTCATCAGAACAGATTCTGCCCCGGCATGATGGAACGCGCGACGCAATCCAAACACTCCTTCGCCACTTATATATGAACCCAGTCCGGTTTCGCAGGCCGAGAGAGTAACCAGGTCGGTCTCTCCCAGATTCAGCCCGGAAACTTCAAGCGCCGTCAGAATACCGTCCTCGGCATACTGGTTGTCTTCTCCCCGAATAGCGGCATTGGCCCCACTCAGGCCCAGCGCAGGGCTGATCCTATTCGATCGTGCCGACCTCGGTCGGCCCGGTCATCAAGATATGATCTTAAGGCTGATCGTCCCCTTCTGCTCCCTGCTCATTAAGAACGTCAACGAATTTTTCATCGATATGACTGGCAAACCAGCGGTCAATGATCGCTTTCCTGAATCGCCATTCTTTCCCCAGTTTAGCCGCCGGTATCCGCTACTGTATATTTTGTTCCCATAAGAAGTTACGACAGTAAACCTACTCCACAAGGATATCCCATCCAAATATCCGTCTTGGGAATAATGCAGTTACAAAAAAACTGAAATTGTTTAATCGTAACGTTATGGGCTCCTAAATCTTACGGGCGAGAGATTATAGTTTCCGTGGGCGGCAGACGCCCTCGCCTGTCCTGAGCTTGTCGAAGGGTCTGCCCCATCCTGGCGAGACGACAAACCGCCCGCCACTTGTGATTCGGTTTTCTATCTTTAAAATCTCAAATTCAGCCCGAATCCAACAAATACACGCCCAGCCTATCCCCCGGCCTTCCAATCCTCACGGCTCACAATGTATAAATAAAGATTCAAGTCGCAGGTGTAGTCCCCCGTATGCTCTGGAAACTCATGGGTTATCTCTTTGATTCGCTTGGCCCCTACTGACTCCTGCATCTTTATCGATGCCGCATTATCCCGGTGCGGCGTTCCCTGCACGCCCGCACAATCTGTATGCTCAAACAGGTAAGAGACCAAAGCCCTCTTAATCTCCTGCCCGTATGCGTTCCCCCAGAACTTTGGCGACAATTTCACATCGGTGTTGGCGAGGCCCTCATCATCGGGGAGCCCCAGTTTACACTCTCCAATAATGACACCACTGTCTGCCAGGGAGACCACTAATGTACGATTAAATTCCTCAGACCCATAGCTCTCAAATTGCTTCCTGATCTGCTCTCTATCAATACGAAGCCCCTGCGGAAAGCCAACCAGTTTCATCACGCGGCCATCGTTCCAATGCTTGAGGAAAAACTCAATGTCCTCCGTCTGCGGCAGAGCGGCCCTGATACTGAGCCGCTCTGTGTTCAACCGCCAATCCTGAATTGATCCTGGTTTATCCACGGTGTCGAGACCAATCGCCTACAGTCCGGGCTACAGTCCGGGCCACAGCCAGCCAAAAGTACCCGCCGTCACCAGGGCATACAGAAGGCCGTCGAACATAGATTTCAGGGTCGAAGACCACTTTCTTTTATACCAGATGGAATTCTGCAACAGGGCCAGCGAATAGCCGACAAAGGCGGTGCATCCGGCAAAACGGAACACTTCCAAATAGTAACCTCCCGGTCCAACAGCCCTACTGGACAAATAGGCGGCAAAAATACTGACTACAATACTGTAACAGAACCAGCCGATCAACGCCCCACCCATTGTCGGTGGACCATTTTCACAAATGGTCATCATCCCCACCGGTCCGTTGGTCGCTTTTTCAATATATTCCGGCGACTTGCAGGCCTCCATCCCCTCAGCATGCGGGAAATAGTAATCCCCCGGCGGAATTTTGAACGGACGCAGCGCCTCCAGCACTTTGGTTTCCTCCGGCAAACCGGAAAAGTCTGACTGGTGGTACTTTAGGAGCATGTGGAGCAGCGAACTCAACACAAAAACGAACACCGATGACACCAGAATCGGCAGCCATAAATCAATGATAGAAACCATGATACCTCCTTAGATTTAAAATCAGAATGCAGTCAGAAACTATCAAAATGGAGCAACAATGTCTCAATATAATCCATCACTCAATTGCAGTGCAATTATTTTCTTTCCCTCTCTATATGAAAAAGGCGAAAAACTGCCGTTGAATCGGAACCTAATTGGGTCTATATTGTTTATGTACTTATCAGACCACCAAGTGACTGCCAAACTTATTTACAAGCTTTCAAAGAGTCCCAATCAAATGAGACCGACGAAAAAAGCCAATCGGACCGCACCTGCCTTTACAGCAATTAGCTGTGCGGGCATATCGTGCGAGCAAAATCGGCAGCCGGTGGCTGATCAAGATACGCATCACGAATTAGTAAACTAAAATGTCTGTATAAACTTAACGTGAGGTCTGTCTCATGAAACATTGCAAGTTGATCGCTTTTACGATCTTCCTCCTCTGCGCATTTTCTATCTCTGCAAATGCGGTCATCCATGAAATCGAAGTCGGGAGTTTCTTTTTTGCTCCCGTCGGTCCCGACCCTACCGTTATTAACCATGGGGATACAGTCCGCTGGACTTTCGTTGGCGGATTCCACACCAGCACCGCCGATGGCACCTCGCCCGTTTTCTGGGATTCCGGACTAATGAGTTCCGGCTCGTTTGAACGGCAGTTCACCGCCGCCGATGGTTTTGGTCCCTTCCCCTATCACTGCACCCCCCACTCGGCCACTATGTTCGATACTATCTATATCGCTCCGCCAGCGCCGGAGCCGCAGACATTCGTGTTTATAATCGATCAGGGTCAGGCCAATGCCGGTCTTGGCACCGGGTCAACCGCTTCCGGTTACGGAGTCTTCACTCTCAGTGCCGACTCCACCACCCTGTCTATGGAGGTTGAGCATGATCTCGCTGGCGCTACTTCAGCCCATGTCCACAATGCTCCAGCCGGTATCAACGGTGGAATTGCCTATGGTTTTGCCTCTCCGGTGTCACCGATTTCCGAAGTCTGGGCGGTAACGCCTACGGATGTCGCCGACCTGTTTGCTGGCAACTTCTATGTCAACATTCATTCGGCCGCTTTCCCCGGTGGTGAAATCCGTGGACAGGTAGTTCAGGAACCAATAGCCATGATGTTCACGCTGGACGAAGCCAGGGCCAATGCCGGTGCCGGCACAGGCAGCCACCATGGCGGCTTTGTCAATGCTGTACTGAATGGCGATGGTAGCTCTTTCGATTTCGAAGTCCAGCACGACATTCCTTTTGATTCTGTGTTCAGCGGAGATATCCATGAAGGCGTCGCCGGAGTCGCCGGAGGCGTTGCATATCATCTGCCCAGTTCGGTCAGCCCGATTACGGATTCCTGGCCCCTCGGTCCCGGGATGGAGACCGAAATCCTGACCCTTCTTCGCGGTGGATACTACATGAACTTTCACACTCTCGAGAACCCCGGCGATGACATTCGCGGACAGGTTGACCGCGAATCGGTCAGATGGGCCTTCCGGATGACCGAAGCCGAAGCTAACGCTGGGGCCGGAACCGGAAGTGCCGCTACCGGTATTGCCGTATTGGAACTGAACGATAACTATGATCAGCTTTCAATCTACGCCGAGCATGATGTAATAAACACAACTGATGGCCATCTTCATCTGGGCGGCATTGGAGTCAACGGACCAATCCAATTCGGCCTCGCCAGCGCCGTCAGCCCAATTTCCGAAACCTGGAATCTCTCCCTGGCCGATGTAAACAACCTCGCCAGCGGACAGTTATACTTGAACATTCACTCGACCGATTTCCCGGCCGGTGAAATCCGGGGCCAGATCGATATCGAGCCGATCCTCTTCTCCGTTCCCATGGATGAAGCGCAGATCGACAGCTGCCGCGGCTCCGGCTCAACCGCAACCGGAAACACCGATATCAACCTGAACGCGGGAGGGAAGCATCTTACTTTCCACCAGACCCACAATGTCCCGACCGCTTTCATTTCGAACATTCATACCGGCTTCCGTTGCACCTGGGGTATGCCGCTCTATGACTTCACCACCACAATCTCTCCCGACTACTGGGAAAACTGGTATCTGTCCAACGCCAACCTGATCACTCTTATGCGTGGTGAACTCTATATCGTCATCCACTCCACTGCCTTTTTTGAAGGTGAGATCAGGGGGCAGCTCGATGCCCACATAACCGATGGTTGCTGTGACCTTCCCGGCGATGCCAACGATGACGGCGCGGTTGACATTACCGACCTGACCTACACCGTTGACTTTATGTTTGCCGGTGGTCCTTTCCCGGTCTGCGAATCCGAAGGGGATTTCAACGGGGACGGCGCAACTGACATTACCGATCTCACTGCCCGGGTAGACTTTATGTTTGCCGGCGGACCGGCTCCTATCTGCGGCCCGGAGTAATCGACGATAAGTAATGTAAGTGACCGAACCAAATAGGTTCATTGAACAAAAAAAGTCAGGAGCAACCGAGCTCCTGACTTTTTCTTAGCCATCACTCCACCCGCCAGTTGGTTTATTCTTCAGTCGGCTGGTCCAGGTTCAAACACTGACTCCCGGCTGGCTTAGTCCCCTTGCTACCGAACCCTACCTGTTTTCGTGGGTAGAAGACTCGTGGGCGGCAGACCCTCT
>JARGFS010000045.1 GCA_029211095.1 bacterium
CCCTTCCAGTGGCGGGGTCGGGAGATTCTTGCCTGATTCAACATCTCTGAGCTTAATCCGCACAAAGCCATCTTCATTTACCAAGGCGGCCTGGTACTTGTAGTCACGCGAAAAGGAGAGTCCGTCAATTTCCCAGCGCGGGTCAATCCAGCCATCGTCGACAAACTCGACCTTTGGTGAGCCAACTGTCATCCGGGCCAGTCTTGTAATGCCGTCTTCATTGGCGTTGCAGGTCAACCAGATTGTTTTTCCATCCGGCATAATGGTCGGGGAGTAATAGGTCACGTCCCTGTCATCTTCGGTCAGCTTGGAGAATTCACCTGTCTTTAGATTCAGCAGATAGAGGTCATTGTTCACGTTGGAGGTGAAATTATATATGATCATATACTGGCCGTCAGAAGAGATATCGGCAATCGAATTGTAACCGGCAACCGTAGAGGAGTCCCCGAAAATCTTTTCATACGACCCGGATGCCACATCAAGACTATAGATAAAGAAATCCTGACCGTTCTCTTCGTTGGAGCGGAAGAAGACGTGGGAGTCATCAGCCGACCATGAAACCGAACCAAACTGGACATCGTTGGCATCGGTCAGCGGGATGACCCGTCCGGTCATTGGATCGGTCAGATACAGTTGAGACTGCTCCGATCCACCTATGGATGCTCCAACAATTGCCATTAAACCGTCGTGGGCCAGTGTGAAAAAATCTACTCCGTCTTCAAAGGTGGTCAATTGATAGGGCCAGGCATCTTCGGTAATGCGATAAATTTGCGAGGCGCCAGAAATGGAGGAGCGAAAATAGACATCTTTCCCGTCCCAGCTGTAACCGGCAGGGGAGTTGGCCCCAATCTGCAAAAAAGTACCGATATCCGGGACATACTTTCCTTTATTGAGCAGGGAGGGGATTTCGCTGGTCTGCTCAGCAAGAAGGTTTCCGGCCACCATTGAGAACAGCACCAAACTAGAAATAAGCAATTGCCATGATAGACGTTTCATACAAAAACTCCTGTAGGTTTCTCTCTTCTGTTCATGTAGCATACGAATACTACCCCATAAAGGTTCAACGGGCAAGCGCAAAAGAGGAAGAAAAGAAATAGGAACGCTCGCCTAAAGTTGTTGAGATGCTAAAGCTTAGAGAGACTTACGCGGTCTGGGTATGATACTTAAAAGAGACCTGGTCAGCTTCTTCACGGACCACGCGTTTGTAGAATTCACAGTTGTGACAGGCGGGGATTCGCTGGCGTCCCCGGTTTAGTCGGCAGGCAGAATTCGGGACCATCCAGCAGGCTCTTCCTGCTGCTTTGCCCCCATTGAGACCATCAAACTTCATTGCCCGGGAAACAGGACATTCACCCAAAGCATCGGCCATAAGGCCGCCTGCTTCTCGCCCGCAGTTTTTGTATTCCCAGCAGTTAAGTTTCTTACACATAATTCTGTTAGTTATTCTCCACAACCTGAAGGACGGCGCTGTATTTGTTATCTGCCTTGAATCTGGCCATCTGTTCATCGGAGGCCACATCCTTGAAATCGTCAAAGGCCTTGCGGACCTTCTTAAAATCGTCCCGGGCTAAATAGCTCAGCATAAGATACTGGTGTACCAGGGGATCATTTTTGTCGAGCGATTGGGCTTTCTTAAAGTGGTCAATTGCCTTTTTGAAATTGTCCTGCTGAAACCTTGCCTTACCCAAACCGTACTGGGCCTGAAAGTTTCTCTCGTCGAGTTTAACGGCGGACTCAAAATCTGCGATGGCTGCGAATTGCTCATTGCGAAACAGATACAAATTCCCGCGGCCCAGGTAGGCAACTATGGAGTTGTCGTCCGCTTCCAGAGCACGATTGTAAGCGGTCACCGCGTCAGAATATTTCTTTTGGAATTGGAACTGCTCAGCCGCTCTCAGGAAGTCATCGTGGGCGGATTCGACCTGATGACTGGCCAAGTGTGCATCTCCTCGGTAGAAGTAAGCTGTAGCGTAGGCAGGGTTAAGTTCAATCGCTTTGGTAAAGTCAGAAATAGCGGTCTGGTAGTCTTCGGTCTTGGCAGCATTGCTGGCCGAATAATAATAATCTTCGGCTCCGTATTCTTTTGCTTTGGCGGCGGTGGCTAGAGGCGTCAGAGTTACGGACAATTTCTTCTTTTCTCCGGACTTCACCTTGACCGTCCCGGCAGCTTCCTGGTAACCATCGGCCGTGATGCTGTATTTGTGAGTTCCGGCAGATATGCTGGAATAGGTCAGATTACCGGCCCCCATCGTTTTGCCGTCAAGTACCAGCCGTGCATTCTCTACGTTGGCGGCCAAAACAATTTTACCCGGGCCTGAGTTCTTAGTAGAACTCTTCTCTTGACTTTTCTGAACGGTTTTTTGTTTTGGCTCTAGGGCAGGCTCGGGAACTGTTTCAGCGACTGCGAGCTGGGCATTTACCACTGGTTCGGGTGGTGTTGCCTCTGATTTATCAGCAGTGCGAGTCGCTTTGGTATTAATCTGTGAATTGGAGTATGAGTTTACCGGTCGAATTGTCACCGTAGTCGTGAGACCTTCGCTAACGGTGGCGATTTCGCTCCCCATCAATTTGTCATCTATAAAACACTCTATCTTATAGGAGCCAGTGTTGAGGTCTTCGGCAGTGAAAAGACCCTGTCCATTGGATTCGATTGTCCGGCCGATTTCCGGAATCCGAATCTCGGCTCCATGGATAAACGGGGCGCCGTTGATATCCAGAACAAGTCCGGCTATCTGGCCATTCAGGCTGGTCGAGTCCGAGATAAACATCGAGCCGATAAACAGCAACAGGATGGCAAAGAGAGTACCCCCAACCCCCCAGGTCCAGCGATTGTTAAGATTCTTAGGGCTCAGGGTATACTGGCGTCCTTCATAGGTAACTTCGTCGCCGGCATGGAGGTTCTGGACTCCTTGGAGCTCGACATAATTTTTGTAGAAGAAGGCGGCACCTTTGAGCTGGGGAGCCATTTTGGGTTCGGACAGGGTTTCCTTCTTCTCAGCCGGTGAAAGATTGTTTTTTGACTCCGATCTGCTTCCCGGAAAGGCCGCCGGTTTGTCGACAGCAGACAATTTGGCCAGGAGATCACCCTTTTCACTTTTGCTTAGGTATTCAGATGATCCGTAAAGGTCGCTCGTGATCGACTTAACATCTTCGTCACTCAACTTTTTGAGGCGAGGTTTTTCATCGGTTTCATCTTGTATCTCATTTCGGGCGGTATCAAGGCCGCTTTGGTCATATTCGGACCCCGGCATGATGGGAGCCGTTTCGCCGATAGGGGAGACATCTTCTTCTGAGTTAGACTTGACAACTCGTTCATCGGACGAGCTATTCTTGCTGTCGGACTGATTACAATCATTTGGAGACTGAATCTCAAGATCCTCATCTTCCTGAAACTTTTTTGCCCCGCCAACAAACTCCGGTCCACTGGAAGCAGATTCCGTAACGACAAAATCAAGGTCGGAGTCGTCCTCATTTTCGTTGCTGGCCTTGGCTCCGGATTCTAACGAAGTACCACAGAAGCTGCAAAATTGAATTTCGTTATTGTCAAATTCGCTTTGACATTTTGGACATGATTTCAAGGGAAACTCCTGAATTAGTTCGTTAACTCATTTATAGGGATATTGTCGACTTGGCCTCAAATTTCTTTAGACAGGGGAAATCGTTGTACGTCTGTGAAATAGGGCCACAAGCTCAGCAAATAAAGGCTTGACACTGATCGAGCATTTGGCGTATAATCGTAGTTTGATATGTGAAAATGAGTACATCTCGACAAGTTTCGTAGGAGGAAACTAATAAATGTCAAGGCGCAGCAAGCGACTGATTCTATTGAGCCTGGTAGTTACCGCTCTGACCTTATATATTGGCTGTACGCAGCCGGAAGACGTCCTCAAGAAGGTTACCAATACCTACATCTTTGTTGAGAATGTACAGAATCTTCCCAGTTCTCAAGATCACTGGAGATATGAAGTCTGGGTGGCCGATGCCAAGGATACGATTTCGGCCGGTAAATTTGCCTACAGCCAGCCGCTGAGGAGATTTTCCGAAGTCGATGGGACCGCAAGGGCAGACACGAACCGCTTCTTGTTAAACAGTGATTTTCTGTCTTATGACAAGATATTTGTCTCGGTAGAACCGTATCCGGATCCGGACCCGACCAGCCCTTCGGCCATTATGCTGATCGATCTGGTCAATCTTCCCGAAGACGACAATGTTCGCCTGGTCTTTCCCGAGATCGCAGATACAATACCGCTTTGGTCGGCGATCTGTCGTTTCAGCATGGAAACGGTCTCAGATGATTCGACCTACATTAAAGATGGTTTCCTGAAACCGTTTATCAATACCCGGCAAACTTCCACCAACGGTTATGGCCTTTGGTTTGCCAATTATCAGAGAAGACTTGATTCGTTACGAGATACGGTCGCAGGAGTTTTTATTCCAAGAACCGACCGGGTCGACACAATTGGCGGGATTGGTTCCGAAGGCGACACAATCATCACTTCGCTGGCCGATATCACAAACCTTCGGGTGGATACGATAATCCGCCGAATCGGCCTTGATTCCTTCATTCAGACAGTAGTCAGGTTTGATTCAATCCTTTTTGTAGACTCAACCAACCCGTACGTATCTAAGATTCCGGATTCTGTTTTCTTTGACTCCGTCAAAAATGCGCAGGGCGCTCCATGTGCCATTACTTCGGACTTCTTCTATACCACTGTCCCGGCAATTTGTGATACGCCTCGAACCATGTCGATTGATACGTTCACTCAGGATAACTTCCGACTGCCCAACTTTGCCCCTTATGGCTGGGAATACAAGGGCTGGGTTGTGTCGCCACTGATCGACACTTCGGCCGGTTACCTGACTCCTCCCGGATGGGGCAGACTGTACAATGACACGGCCACCGGAGACATTATTATTCCAGGCGACTATGGCGGACTTCTTACCACGGGTACATTTGGATGGATCAACCAGCCGGATGACAGCAATCTGTACACCAAGACCAACCGGGTACCGGCTTTCCCTGGAGACGAATTCTTTTTCAATCTTCCGGCCGGATTGGACTCGGTTAATCTGGTTCCCTATACTACGGGAAATACCGGCACGGTCTTTATCACGCTTGAACCCAAGGACTTGAGTTCCTATGCTAATCGGACTAATTTCCCGCTCTTTGTTATGACTCGTCCGATGCCGAGCAATAGATCCGAAGTGACCGCCGATAACCAGCAATTCACCATGCGAAATCGCACGGGTAATGTAATTGCTGATCAAGGCTTCCCAAGTGTGGAGATCAAAATCCATCGTTTTTAGAGTGTTTGACCCATAAATGCTGAAAACCGGCTACTCCAAAAGTGGCCGGTTTTTTGTTGTTAGAGATAGATCAGATAAGTCCAGAAATAACTTGCCAACCCTGGCTGTCTCCGATATATTCCCCCCTGTTTTAACAGTGAAATAGATAGTGTAACTATAATAGCCTTATAACTTTAAGAGGAGCACAGCCAATGAACACTGGCATCTTGTCAGCGGGCATAGGAGTTGTCGGACTTCTATTCGCAATCGCACTTTTCTTTTGGATCAAAGGAAAGTCGACCGGCACAGATATGATGAGAGAAATCTCCGATATCATCCATGATGGCGCGATGGTATTTTTGAAGAGGGAGTACTCAATTCTCGTAATCTTTATTATTGTTGTCTTTGCACTGTTAGCCTGGAAAATAGGCCTGACGACCGCTTACACCTTTATTGGCGGCGCCGCATGTTCCATGCTGGCCGGATTTATCGGAATGAAGGCGGCAACACGTGCCAATGTTCGCACAACTGCAGCAGCCATGGAATCTGGTCAACCTGCAGCGCTCTCGGTCGCATTCTCCGGTGGTGCTGTTATGGGCATGGCTGTAGCCTCGCTTGGTCTGGTTGGATTAGGTGCCGCTTATTACTTCTTTGGGAACAATCCTGATACTGCCGCTACGATTAACGGATTCGCAATGGGGGCATCATCGATTGCCCTGTTCGCCCGCGTTGGAGGTGGTATTTTTACCAAGTCCGCCGATGTCGGGGCTGACCTGGTCGGTAAAGTCGAAGCCGGTATTCCTGAAGATGATCCGAGGAATCCCGCTGTTATCGCTGATAATGTTGGTGATAATGTTGGTGATACCGCTGGCATGGGAGCAGACCTGTTTGAATCCTATGTTGGATCGGTAATTGCCACCCTCGCTATCGGAGCCACTTATCAGTTTGGGCTGTTTGAAGGAATCAGTGATCAGCTTCGTATGTCTTATATGCAGCTCCCGCTTTTGATCGTGGCCTTTGGGGCAATTGCTTCTATTCTCGGGATTCTGTCTGTCCATCTCCTTGCCAGGATGAATCCGGCCACGACTCTCCGGTTGGTGACCTATGTTGGTGCTGCAGTTATGTTGGCAGCATCATACGTAATCATAGACAAGTTGGGTCTGGCAAGGGATGTCTTCTGGGCGATCCTGGCCGGTAATGTTGCCGGTATCGTTCTTGGTCTCTTAACCGAATACTATACGGCCGCCAAACCAATTCGAGATATCGCCACAGCCTCAGAAACTGGCGCGGCAACAAACATCATCGCCGGCCTCGCTGTCGGAATGGAATCTGTCCTTCTGCCAGTTATCGTAATCTGCGGTGCCATCTATGTTGGCTTCAATTTTGCCGGTCTTTATGGTATAGGTATTGCCGGGGTTGGCATGCTGGCCACTATCGGCGTGACAATGTCCGTCGATGCCTATGGTCCTATCGCTGACAATGCCGGCGGCATTTCAGAGATGTCTGGACTTGGTGAGGATGTAAGAAAGATCACGGACGCGCTAGACTCACTGGGCAACACGACGGCCGCAATTGGCAAGGGCTTTGCGATCGGTTCCGCCGCATTGACGGCACTGGCCCTGTTTTCAGCTTATGCCAGCGCGGTGAAGTTGGATATAATCAATATCCTTGAACCAAACGTCGTAATTGGCTTTTTTATTGGCGGTGTTTTGCCATTCTTTGTGGCTGCACTGACCATGACAGCAGTTGGCAAAGCTGCCGCGGAGATGGTCGAGGAAGTCCGTCGTCAGTTCCGCGAGATTAAAGGTCTCATGGAAGGGAATGCCAAACCTGATACTGATCGATGTGTTGACATTGCCACGAAAGGTGCCTTGAAGCAAATGATCCTTCCCGGCGTTATTGCCGTTTCAGCCCCAATAATTATCGGGTCGATACTCGGCAAAGAGGCTCTGGGCGGCATGCTGGCCGGATCTACTATGTCCGGCGTTATGATGGCCCTCATGATGGCCAATGCTGGTGGTGCATGGGACAATGCTAAGAAGTACATTGAGTCCGGCGCTCATGGCGGCAAGGGCTCAGACGCCCACAAAGCGGCGGTGGTTGGTGATACCGTCGGGGACCCGTTCAAGGATACCTCCGGTCCGGCTATGAACATTCTGATCAAGCTGATGGCGATTGTATCGCTGGTGGTTGGTCCATACCTGTTCTAACTGGCTGACAAAACAGGCAGTTTCTAAAGGGATATAATCGTACTACTACGATTATGTCCCTTTTGCTTTATCTGGTTCGAATAAAAAGCTATATTGATAGTATACAGATAGCATCAGTATGAAACAAATGCGAGAATAAGGCGTAAAGTTTTTTTGAAGAGGGAGAAGTATATTGGAGAATCAAAACAGCGTAGAACCGGTTGAGGTGCAACCGGCAGAAAGCGGGCTGTCATACAAAGGCCTGCACCAGGTTTTCACATCGCCAACTGAATTCTTCACCAAGCTGAAAGACAATCCGAAAGTGCTGGTGCCGTTGCTGGCAATATCGGCATTGATGTTTCTGTTCCTGTTTTTCACCGTCGATCTGATCGTGAAGATGCAAATGGAATCGCCGGAGCTTCAGGAGCGATTGCAAGGACAGCCGATTCCTCCACAACTGGCCACCTGGATGCGATATCAAACGCTTATCGGCGGATCACTGGTGGAGTCGATGATCGTCCTTCTGGCCGCCGCGTTTGCACTCTTTTTCGGCAACTTTGTATTTGCCGGGAAAGCGAAGTACAAGCAGCTGCTATCCGTCATGTGTTATGGCGAAATGATTGTCGTGCTGGGTAATCTTCTTGTGATGCCAATGATGTTGATGAAAAATACGCTCATGGTCTCACTCTCGCTGGCGGTGCTGGCTGCATCACAAGGTCCTACCAGCGCTCTGTATGTAGCTTTGTCAAAGATTGATCTGTTTTTGATTTGGGAAATAATGGTTATCGGGATTGGTCTCTCGATTATTTATAATTTACCGCGCAACAAAGGATATCTGTTGTCGGTCTTATCAATGGGAATGTTATCAATCCTTCATGTGGTGTTTACCGCTGTTGGAGGCCTGTTCTAAAACTTAGGAGAGATGGTCTTATGAAAGTTGTTCTTCGTGTCGCACTCGTAACCGGATTATTGGCAGTCTTGGTAGTCGCCAGTGCGGTGACTACACAAGCCAAAGAGCTCACCCTTGATGATTGTATAGAGCAGGCGCTCAAGAATCGCTACTCTGTAATTCGGGCCAGAGGTGAAGAGACAAGAGCCTCAGCTAACAAACGGGCCGCACTCGGCGCCTTTCTGCCCGGTTTGAGTGCGTCATATAGTTACAGCAAGAGCAAGAGAATTGACTATGAGACCGATGTCGACTCCAGCTTTATAACTGATGTCGGTATTGACTCCTTGAGCATTGGCAGTGTTACCGCTTATGACGCCAGTTACTCAATTGGTTCCGAAGTCATAAGATCTACTTTTCCCGACGTGGAAACAACCAACAAGTCACTCGGCATTGATGCCAGCATGTGGTTGTTCCGGCTGCCTAACTTCTACAATTACTTCGGAGCCCGCTCTGACAAACTGGTAGCCCACCTCGATGTTATAAACTCCGAACAGGATCTGATCTTTTCGGTCAAGACCCGCTACTATCTCTACCTGGCCGCTATTCAGAATATTCAGGTGCAGGAAGAGGCGGTAAAACGAAGCGAGGAACAGCTAAAACTGAACGAGTCAAAGTATGAGCTCGGCTCAGCCTCCCTCTCTGATGTTCTAAAGCAGAAAGTACAGTACGGCAATGATCGCTTGAGCCTTATCTCGGCCCAGAACGCCGTTGCGGATGCCAAGTCAGAACTGGCTTACACAATTGGTATTAATCCCCATAGTGACATTGAATTCTCAACCGACTATAACATCCGGCAATTCGATGGAAGCTTGGAGGAAGCGCTTCAGTTTGGACTGGAACATGAACCCGGTTTGCTGGCTCTGGAGCAGACTATGAAATCATCTGGCTATGCCGTGAATTCTCGTAAAGCCGAATATCTTCCCACGCTCTCCGCTTTTGCCGGTTATTCCAAGAATGAAGGGACTTCAGGATTTGACATTCTAAGAGAGTCTGCGTCAGATAGTCGAAGTTTTGGATTCCGGGCCAGCTGGAATATATTTGATGGCTTCAACCGGGAGAGAAACCTGTCGAGCGCCAAAGTTACCCGTAATAACAGCGCCGCTCAGTATTTTGAAGCCAGAAACTTCCTTTTGAAGGAAATCAAGACAGCCTATCTGGAGCTGGAAAAACTGCGCGAACAGAAAATGGTCTCAGACGAAAACGTGGCTGCCGCGGAAGAAGATTTGAAAATCACACAGGAAAAATACAATCTCGGAGCCGCGACAATTCTTGACCTGCTGAATGCCCAGGTTTCGGTAAAACAGGCGCAGGTTTCGCTGGTTCAGGTTGATTTTGATCTAAATACCTCCATCGCGCGTCTTGAAAATGCAATGGGGAAGATGTAACAAAGTAGGCGGAAAATCGCATTAAATCGAACAGGGTGTAAGAGAGTATGAAGAGTAAGAAAAAACTGATCCTGATTATCGTAGGTGTTGTTGTCGTTGTGGCAATTGTCGTAGCCAATCTCACGATGGACACAACCAACGAGACCAAGGTTCAGGCCGAAAAGACCAAACTCAAGAAGATAACCGAGCTGGTCTCCGCTTCGGGGCGTATACAACCTCGAACAAAAGTAGACATCACCTCTGAAATCAACGGCGAGGTAATCTCCTTATATGCCAAAGAAGGAGACCGAGTAGATGTTGGGCAGCTTTTGATCGTTTTAGACACGATACAGCTTCGCTCCGATGTCGACCAGGCCAGGTTCGCGGTCAGCGAGATTGAAGCTCGCCTGCAAGGATCCAAAGCCTCCCTTGACAAAGCCAGGGAAGACTATGATCGCCAGAAGCGACTCCATGAATCCAATCTTTCTTCGGAAAATGAGTTCAACAACTCGCACTACGCCTACTTGAATGCGAAGGCTGCGTACGAAGCAAACCTGGCCCAGGCGGACCAGTTCCGTTCCCGGTATGATAAGCAGCTTGACTATCTCAGTAAGGCCAAGATCGTGGCTCCTATGTCAGGGATCATTACCTATCTTGATGCTGAAGTGGGCGAGATTGCGGCTGCGCAAACCGCGTTCACTCAGGGAAAGACGCTGATGACTATCTCTGATCTGAATATCTTTGAAGTCGAAGTGGAAGTAGATGAGACCGAGATTAACAAAATCTCTGTCGCTCAGGAATGTTCAATTGAAGTCGATGCTTTCCCGGATACCGCGTTTGCGGGTGAGGTGACTGAGATTGGAAACACTGCCGTTCTTACCGCTCTGGGTACGGAAAATCAGTCAACCAACTTCAATGTCAAAATCGTCTTTGCTGACCCGAATGTTAAAATTCGCCCCGGAATGTCGGCCACGGTTGATATTACCACCGCCACCAGGGAAGATGCTCTCACAATCCCATACAGTTCCGTTGTTATGCGAACTTATGATATGGATTCTCTGTTTGCGGTCCGCGAAGGAAAGGCAAACTTTGATGGTGGTGTACAGGCAGCTGAAGCCGACAGCGTTGAAGCAAAAGTCGAAGATGACGAAGAAGAAAAGCACCAAGAATTCAAAGGTGTTTTTGTGATTCGGGACGGAGAGGCCCAGTTTGTGCCAATCGAAACCGGGATCGCAGATAAGAAGAGCATTGAAGTTACCGCCGGCCTGAACGAAGGAGATTCTGTAATCTCCGGTCCTTACCGCGTATTGAGGACCATCAAGGATGGCGAGACCGTATCTGTCGAGCAAAAGTCTTCCAAGAAAGAGAACTAACGACCATGACCCTGATTGAAACGAAAAACCTCTGGAAAACATACACGATGGGGACCGAGAAGGTTCATGCCCTTAGCGGCGTCACTCTTCAGATACAGAAGGGGGAATATGTCGCGATTATGGGCCCTTCCGGATCGGGAAAATCGACCCTCATGAACCTGATTGGCTGCCTTGATACTCCCACCCAGGGGGACTATATCCTAAATGGGAAAGCGGTCAATAAGATGAATGATGACGAACTGGCCAATATCCGTAATCGCGAAATTGGTTTCGTTTTCCAGACCTTTAATCTGCTGGCCCGCGCTACCGCCCTCCATAACGTTGAGCTGCCGCTGATCTATAATGGGTCCGGCTCACTTGATCGGGTGGAGAAGGCAGAATTGGCTCTGAAACGAGTTGAACTGACCGATCGCATGCTACACAAACCGAGCGAGCTCTCCGGTGGACAGCGACAGCGCGTGGCCGTTGCCAGAGCTCTGGTCAATGATCCTTCGTTAATCCTGGCCGATGAACCGACCGGTAACCTTGATAGTAAGACTTCGGTAGAAATCATGAAGCTCTTTGATGAAATTCACCGGCAGGGAAATACAATCATCGTGGTCACCCATGAGCGGGATATTGCCAATCACGCCCATCGCGTTATCTCAATTTTGGACGGCAAAATTGCGACGGATGAGATAGTAACTGAAGACCAAAGACGCAAAGCGCAATAAAGAAAAATGATAGCAGCCTCTCTCCTAAAGATATCCATTCAGGCATTGTGGGCGAATAAGCTCAGAACGGGCCTGACGCTACTGGGTGTAATAATCGGTGTGACTTCGGTGATGACGATTATTTCGGCCCTGGAAGGGATGATGGGAGCGGTGGAATCACAACTGGATCGTCTGGGACCTTCCACTTTTATAGCCACTACTATCGGGGGCGTAGCCACGAGCGAAGAGCAGTGGCACGAAATGCTCAAGCGAAAACCAATTGATATTGACTATGCCGATGACATTCTGGAAGGGTGCGAACTGTGTGAAAAAGTTTGTCCCCGTACCTTCAATTCTGCCAATATCAAATACAGGGGCGAGCGTCTTCGCGATGTTTTTGTAATGGGATCAACCTACAATCTGATAGATGTCGTTGATTTCGAAGTTGATCAGGGACACTTTCACTCTCGTGAGGACGATATATATCGTCGTGAAGTCGTCTTCATAGGTGAAACGGTGCGAGAGGCGCTGTTCTCAGGGGTCGATGCGATTGGTAAATCAATCCGGCTTGATGGTAAGAAATACACCGTGGTAGGGGTAGCCAAAAAAATGGGATCCATGTTTGGACAGGACCGTGATAAATTTGTAGTAATACCGCTGGATGTTTCTATTAAGCAGTTTGGCAAGCCGCGCAGGAATTCCAATTTTGTAATCAAGGCAAGGTCGGTCGATGATCTTGATGAAGCGATGGACGAAGCCAGAATTGTTTTGCGGTCACTGCGGCATGTCCCTTATGATAAACCGGATGATTTCATACTCCTGACCGCCGATGCCATACTGGACCAGCTGAATTCAGTTACCCGGATTTTCAGAATGGGGCTGGTCGGGATATCATCGATCTCTCTTGTGGTGGGGGGAATAGTTGTCATGAATATCATGATGGTTTCGGTCAGCGAGCGCACACGCGAAATCGGGATCAGAAAATCAGTCGGGGCCAGGCAGAACCATATTCTGCTCCAGTTCCTGTTTGAAGCTCTCCTGACCACTCTCACAGGAGGCCTCATTGGCATTGTTCTGGGCTACATAGCGGCGGCCTCACTGGTGCAGATGATTGACATGCAAATATCACCATCGGTGTTCGGCATGGTAGCCGGACTGAGTATCTCCACCGGCATTGGAGTAATATTTGGAATCTATCCGGCGATGAAAGCAGCCCGACTTGACCCTATTAAGGCCCTGAGCTACGAGTAAGAACTATGATACTAACACCGATAGAAATAAAAGATGCCATCCTCATGGCCCTGCAGTCTTTGAGAGGTTCCAAATTTCGCTCAGCCTTGACCATTCTCGGAGTCATGATTGGAGTCAGTTCGGTAATTGGGCTGGCCTCAATAATTAACGGACTTGACGGCGCTTTCAACGAAGAGATCGATAATTCAGGTTCAAACTCTATTTTTGTCCAGCGTTTTGCCTTCGATGTTGACTGGGACGACCTTACCGATGAAGAGCGTAATCGGCCCTGGATCACGGTCGATGATGCTATCGCCATCCAGGAAAACTGCCCTCATGTTTCGGGTGTGTCACCGGAGAATCACTACTATGAACGGGGCGGGAATATAGCCAAGTACAAGAACCGAAAGGCCAACCGTCCGAGTATTAAGGGTTGCTGGCCACAGTTCCTGAAAGTAAACAATGCGGCCGTAAAGATGGGCCGGTTTATTAGTGACCTTGATGTTCAGTATCGCCGTTTCACCTGCGTCCTCGGTTCTGATATCACTGATGTGCTGTTCGATGGAGAAAACCCGCTGGGCAAAGAGATAAGAGTGAATAATGTCCGTATGGAAGTAGTCGGGGTTTTGGACAAAAAAGAATCAAACCTTGATGACAACAGCTACAACAACATGATCTTTATTCCTCTGTCCACGAAAGACAAACTGTACTCGTGGGACAAAGCGCTCTCGCTGATGGTTCAGGCAGACAGCTATGAGAACATTGAAATTGCTAAACAGGAAATAATTGGAGCCCTCCGCATTTCCAGAAACGTCCCTTTCAATAAACCGAATAATTTTGCCCTCTCCACTCAGGACAACCTGAAAGAATTTGTCGGTGATATAACCAAATACATCTATATCGCCATGATCGTGATTACTTCGGTTGGACTGATGGTCGGCGGTATAGGAGTCATGAACATCATGCTCGTATCCGTAACCGAGCGAACCAGGGAGATCGGTGTCCGGAAAGCGATTGGAGCGAAGCGATCTAATATAATTCTGCAGTTTCTGACCGAGGCGATGACTCTCTCGGCCGCCGGAGGAGTGATCGGTATTCTTTCCGGCATATTACTTGGTGTGGTAGTCAACGCTATGCTTGGATTCCCACTCTCGCTGCCAACTTTTTGGATTGTCCTTGGTTTCATTGTTTCGGTATCAGTCGGGTTGGTCTCCGGGATTTATCCGGCCTACAAGGCGGCTCTGCTTGATCCTATTGAAGCTCTTCGCTATGAATAGTTTAGTTCTTGTCTGATGATCCAATATATCCTATCCTAAGCAATACCTGTGCTGGAACTTGCAACTGCTCAAAGTGTTGAAAGAAGTTATATGCTTTACAGATTGAGAACCAGATACCTATTCTTGCCCCTGCTCCTGCTGCTGTCATCTACGCTGTATGCCCAGCATGACAGATCAGATCGTGACAGCCGGACCGACCACAACATTCCCCTTGATTACGCTATCTTTCAGGCTGATGACCCCGGAATGATTCGAGTAGAGGTCTATTTTCAGATTTACAACTTTTTTCTGGTTTTTGAAGAGGACAGTGGTCTCTATCGCGCCGAGTATGAGTTTCATGTCGACCTCAAAGGGGACGACAAGTCTGATCCGGCCGCCAGCGATGAAATAAGACGGCCAATAATCGTCCAGGATAAACGGAGAACAAACTCTCGAACAGACTTCAGGACCAACCAATTCAGCTTCGTTGTGCCGCCGGGCAAATATGAGATTAGAGCGACTCTAAGAGATAAGAACTCCCGTAGCGTTTACAAGCGGGACCTGGAGTTCAAACATGATGGATTCCAGAAGAACCCGGTCATGATCTCATCCACTGAGTTTCTTTATGCAGTTTCCCCAGTACGCGAAAAGCCAAGCCCCTTTGACAAGTCCGAAATGACTATGATTCCCTCGGTCAGTCGTATCTATGGCGGCAGTGACGATGTAAACCGTTTGATTTACTATTTTGAAATATACTCAAATGAGAGAGCGCCGGAAGAAATCAAGTTGGTGACGCTCCTGCGCAGTATGCGAAGGGGTAAAATGAACTACCGGGACAGCATTACGATAATCCTGGATAATTCGGTTGTTCGCCAGGTTCGAGATATCAATATAGACGAAATTGAACCGGGGGACTATGAACTGGAAATTGTTCTCCTGAATAAAAAGCAGAAAAAGCTTGATAAAAAAAGAGAGTCATTTACGATCCGAATGAAGCCTGAAGCGCTACTGAGGCATGACTACGAGACTATTCTGAAACAGATTGCGTATATTGCCGAACCGGGTGAAATTGAGCCGATGGAAAAAATAAGTGAGATGGCCCTGCGATTGGAGGCCTATCGTGAATTCTGGAAGCGACGCGACCCCACACCCGGTTCAGACATAAATGAAGCCAAGCAGGAATTCTATCGACGGGTCAGCTATGCCAATGCAAATTATGAATATATGCGCCGTGAGGGATGGAAGACCGACCGGGGTAGGATCTATATTACCTACGGTCAGCCGGATCAGATTGATGACTACCCCTACGCTCTGAATTCAGTCCCCTACCAGGAATGGCATTATTATCGGGATGGAAGATACCGCAAATTTGTGTTTGTAGACGTCAATGAAGATGGAGAGTACAAACTAAGCTATCCGTACGATGGCTTCAATCACAGACCTGACTTTTAATGGAGAGTCTATGCGCCCGAAGATTATATCTCTAATCGCATTTGCTTTAACTGTTATTCTGGCCTCAGCCTGTATGGCCGACAATAAGGCCCTGAATGTATATGCCTCAACGGTACAGTATCCGGTGCCGGTTTATGATTCCACCGTTTTGCTGGAGATTCAGTTCTCGCTCAAGCGGAACGAGTTTGACTTTTTTGAATCAGAACAGAATCCCGGCCAGTGGGAAGCGCGCATCTATGCGTTGGCGGAACTATTTGGAACCGATGGAACTATCTATGACTCCGCTTCGACCTATTTTGCTGTAAGCGTGGACGAGAAGGCTAAGGCGGAAATGGCCGATGTCAGGATATTTAATAAACTGCAAATGCAGGTCAAGCCGGGGGAGTACCGGGCCAATCTCACTGTAGTTGATGTCTCCAGTAAGCGAACCGGGAGTTTCCCGTTTGAGAATTTTACCGTAGCTCCTGTTGAAAAGGAGAAACTGAGTATTGGCGGGCTGACTCTGGCCTACAATATTCGCTTCGTGGGCGAAGACAAGGGACGCAATTACCGGATGGTAAAAAATGGCTATCTTGTCTATCCCAGTCCGATCGGAATCTTCAGCACTACCGACTCGGTTATGATGCTCTATGCCGAGGCTTATAATCTGGACTACTTGACCGAGAATCCGGGAAAATATTCTGCAATTTACAATGTCCTTGAAAAAGACTCCAGCTTCTTCATTCATCTTGGCTCAAGAGAGAAAGCTATGGGCGGCAAGACGGCCGTTCTGGCCGAGTCCTTTGATATCAAGGGCTGGCCGAAAGGATACTACAACCTCCAACTGATAGTCACCGATGGCGTCTCCGGCAATATCGACACTGCCCTTACTCCATTTGTGATAATGCAGCCTATCTCCGATGATCAGGTAGAATTGATACGAGCTCGCTTGATTGATCCGTATGACGAACTGACTCTGGAAGAGAAGATACATCTTGTTGAATATCTGCTGGAGCCTCATCAGAAGCAGACCCTGGCCAATCTAACCCCCAAGGGGAAAGAAAACTATCTGATACAGTATTGGAAAGAGTCAGATACTGACCAGTCAACAGAGCAGATTGAAAACAGAATTGAGATGATTGAGCGATTCCGATATGCCAACGAGAATTTTTCCACCAATGCCGCCAAAGATGACGGCTGGTTGACCAGTCGGGGCAGGATTTATGTCATCTATGGCGAACCGGCCGAAATTGATGATGTCCAGGCACCACGGATTGGTAACCCGTACCAGGTTTGGTACTATCGGTACCTGCGAGAAGGAAAGCTCTTTGTCTTTGAAGACTGGTCTGGAGGCAGCGACTATCGAATGGTCCATTCCAATGTTGATGGTGAGATGTTTGATCAGGAGTGGGATGACTACCTGACCAAAGGTATCCAGTTCAATAACGAATAGTTCCGGGCAGAGAAAAGAAAAAAAAGCCGCTGCAATCTGCAGCGGCTTTTTTCATAGAGTGTTTTATGGTAACCAGGTGTGGATTATTTCCCACCTCTGGTTCCTTTTCCGGCCGTTGTTCCAGGCGGGTTACCGGCAACCCGAACAGTACGCTTAACCGGAATTGTAAAGCGACTTGTCTTTTCATCATCAAACTGCAGCGTGAAGGACTTTTCAAAGGAGAGTTCCAGCGCATCCTTCTTGAGTTTCAAGACAGCTTCGGCTTCGCCGCCAGCCGGAATTTTATCCGGTAGTTCAAGTTCAAAGATATCTTCAGACAGAGCTACCAGGGTTGGATGAAGTTCTATATCTGATACATTGCTAATCTTGAAACTGATCTTGTCACGAACTTTGGTCGTAAACTGAGACAGGTCCAGCTTGTAGGGATTCATTACCACCGGGTAGGTGGAATCCGGACGCTGTACAATATGAGCAATGATCTGAACATTTTTGTCCGGCGGACCTTCGTTGGTCACAACTTTTGGTCGCTTGGTCACTCGATTGCGATAGGTCTTGGTTGAGAAGATAATTTCCAGGGTAGTGCTGTCACCGACAGCAAGCACCTCTTTAGCCAGAGGGGCTTTGGTGCATCCTCAGCCAGGCACTACTTTCACTATTTTAAGCGTATCATCTCCTGTCGATCTCAGCACGAACGAGTGCGAGACTTTTGAGTGCTGAGGGACAAAACCGAAATTAAAGGTCGATTCCTCAATAGTCAAACGAGGGGCCGCCAGAGCCATCCCCGACAAAGACAGGATGAACACAAGCCCAAGAAACAAAGTAATTGTTTTTCTCATTCTTCTTTTTCGTCCTCTATGTTCACGTGTTACTATTATTACGAATAAATTTATAGCTTATTAGTTCCCGCCACCAATTATACGAAACCGAACCGGAATAGTAAGAGTTGTGCTCTCGGGGTCCGTGAATCGAAGCGTAAAGGAGGTCTTAAACTCCTCTTCGGTAAGACCTGGCTTGACTTTAATATAACCCTTGGCGCTCCCGAACGCAGGTAGAATCTCCGGTAGGACCAGGTTGCAATTAAGCGGCTGCGGAGAGGTGACTTCGGCCATAAGGTCATGCTCAAATTTATTGGTTAGATCAAACTCCAGGCTGTCGATCAGTTTCTCACCGACCCGGGCCAATTCAAGCACATACGGTGTGGAATAAGCGACCGGGGCGGAATCGGGATCGCGCATGACAACCCCATCCATGTAGACCCGGAATGGGTCATCCTGTGCGTTCGTGTAGATATACGGATACTTGCCAACTTTGGAGACTTTGTTTTTCATCTCCCAGGTCAGCTGCAGAAATAGAGAATCTCCGGGAGCTATCTCTTTCCGTTCCAGCGGGGCCAGAACGCAGGAGCAGCCGGTCTTGATTTCGGATATCTTCAGCGTGTCTTCGCCAGTGGAGTGAAGCCAGAATCCGGTCATTACGGTAGAATTGCGGGGTACCAGCCCAAAGTCGAAGTGATCGTAATTAATCGTCAGGCCAGGGGCTGCGCTGAGCGTGGAGGCCAACAATAGGGGCAGAATAGTGGCTGACAAAATTTCTCTCAATTTGTTCATTACAGATTATAAAAAAGCCTACGTTAATAGTTCCAATGATAATGGTTTCTACTTCTTCTGTTCAAAAGTTTGATAAGTATATTACGGGACAGTCACTTAGTCAAGATACTTTTGGCCTGGATAGACCGGGCAAGGCCTCAAAATGGGGGAAAATTGAGGATCAGTCAAATATCTTGCCCGGATTCATGATCAGGTGCGGGTCCAGCCCTCTCTTGATCTTTCTCATCAGTTCCACCGAGCTACCATGCTCCAGGTCAATCAGGTCTTTATGCCCCAGCCCGATTCCATGTTCACCCGAAATAGTCCCCCCAAATTCGAGCGTCTTTTTAATAATCAGGTCGTTTACTTTCATCCCGGTTGCCCAGTTCTCTTGATTATTCTTGTCGGCCAGGATCAGGGCGTGCAGCAGCCCCATACCGACATGACCAAAGGCATGGATCATAATCTGGTGTTCTTTGGCCAGTTCCTGACAATAACGGACCATTTCCGGGAGAGCTGATATTGGGAAAGCAACATCATTGCGGATTATCGTATAGCCGGGCTGTCGATACTTGATTGAGTCAGTCACATAGTGCCGAATCTCCCACGGCTGCTGCCCTTCGGGCAAAGTAAGCTCTTTACCACCCAGTTCATGGCAGATCGAGACAGCCATCTCCAAATTGGATTCTATGCTTGGCTTGGGGCCATGGAACTCAAGGAAGAGCGAAGGAAGCTCCTCAAGGCCATACTCTTTGAGCTGGTTGAGAGCCTCCATAACCTGTCTGTCAAGAAACTCAATCGCGGCCAGATCAACTCCGTACCTTCGCATTTCAGAAACAGCCGTCGCGGCATTCACTTCGTCCTGAAATTGAAAAGCTGTCTTCAGCCTGTCTTCGGGCAGCCCGGCTAAACGGAGAGTAATCTTGGTAATGATGGCCAGCGTTCCCTCGGAACCGACCAGAAGATCAACCAGGTTGTATCCGCTGGATCGTTTGATGGCTCGGTTTCCAAGGGTCATCAATTCTCCGGTCCCGGTGACAATCTCCAACGCCAGAACATACTCCTTGGTCCCGCCGTATTTCACGGAATAAATCCCGCTGGCATTGGTGGAGACCATGCCGCCAATCGAGGCTACATCCCCTGATCCGCCGGGGGAGGGGGGGAAAAAGAGGCCATCCCGCTTCAAGCGATCATTGAGGTCATCATAGATAAGAC
>JARGFS010000046.1 GCA_029211095.1 bacterium
ATTATCTTGAATTGGAAACCCCGGCCCTGGCGGCCGGACTCAACTAAAACACTCTCCGGTATAACCGGGGCGGTTCAGCTTTTTAAGCTGCGTCCTCCTGGTACAATACTTGACCTAAGCGGTGACGAACCAAACGTATTATGGAATGGGATTCGCCAAATTCTGTTTCCAAGCGTAAGAGATGAAATGCTCAAGCAGAATCAAATTGCAGACATAAGTCAAATGTTTTATCACACAACAGCCTCAGGAAGTATCGCTAATTCAGCCTTCTTAACCGTTGATGGGAATTTCCATGCCCACTCTGATGAACTCAGGGATGAACTTGGGATCCAGGTGATGTATCCCAACCAAGCTTGGAACGATTTCTATGAACCTTATGGTCTGTACAAACCAAATAAGAGAGAAATTGATCACATGATTCTTGAACAGCGAAAGTATCTGCAGCAACTTAGGGAGGAATCCTTGCGAAGCTACTAAGCAACAGTCTCTCCCTGCTTCTGGGTACCCCCTTCTCGGTCCCAGCGAATTAGAATCTCGAAGAAAGCTGTCAGGTTGTTCAAGCTCTCGATGGCGTCGTCGGTGGTTAGCTCAGCACCATAATGTTTGCGAAAGTGATCTTTCGTGCTTTGTATCAACTCTTCGCTCCACGGAGTCATTTCCCCCTCCCTCTTGATGCAGGAACACTTTTGGCGATGAGCTCCTCTACCCAGTCCTGAATAGTCTGATTCTCTTTAGCCACTTGAATTCGCAGTTGCTGATGAAGCTCCTCACTCAGTCGAATGTGAATCATCTTAGGTTTCGTATGGGTCGTCTTCTCTCTCGGCATGGGCATCGTCCTTGACTTCAGTGTCTCGTTATAAATATAGCTTGCGCGAGGGAAGGAAGCTAACTATTTTATCATAAAACGTAGTCAGCAAATGGTTGCCCTAAATGGGGAGATAGTCTATTGCTCAATACCGAACAACTCATTGTAGATTTTTGTCTTATCGCGAGCAAGGCTGGTATCAGCATTCCCGAGAATGAAATTGTTGCGGAAGTTTTGAGCTAGACATGAATTTCTAGGCCGATTACTGGTTCATATTTCTGCATATGGCTTTATTGTAGCAAAAAAATGATAATAAAAAAACCCCGGCTACACATGGCAGTCGGGGTGAAAGGACAGACTTACTAGGTCGAGAGGGATATTTCCACACAGTCAACATCGTCCGGGGCACAGAAGCGATATGTGATATGTACAAAACAGTAAACGGGTACTCCATTCCGTATGGCTGGTAGGAAACGCCACCGGGGAAGCACCTTGTAAAAGTACTCGGCAAACTTAAATTCCGGATCACCGTTTCGCAGAGTTACGTAAAGTAACTCATTTTTTACCGGATCAACGTAGAATTCAAGTGCCTGATGGGTACCATCTTTACCTATGACATCAAGGTAAAATTCGGGTGAGGTTTGTTCAGAATCCTCCTCGTGGACCGCGAAATTGGCATGCCGACCATCAGGTCCAATCAGGAGCAATACCTTGACTGAATCCCCTTTACCCATCATTTCTGCACTAGGCGGTACCCGCGCTTTCACGCTATAGACCAGCTCGGGACCACGGGTAACAGGTGTTGATAACGTATCAGAAGAAGAATCATCTGCAGCAGGCTCAAACACGTACTCTGCATCATCTGGCACATAGGCACCGACCGTTCCAGTATCCATATCAGAAACGGAAAAGTCTCCGTCAATTTCAACTGGGGTGGTTTCCAAGGCATACACCTTGGGTGGCACTTTAGCTGGTGTGGGCGCGATTGGATTATCAGGGACAATCTTTAACTGACCCGGCTCAAGCCATTGACCGTGAAAGCCATTGTCGGCTTGTGCGCGACCACCGACGTTACGTTTGGTTGGCGGAGCGCTGGACGGAGTTTTGGCGGATTGCTCTGCCTTGATGTTGGTTACGGTCGTATGAGGTGCTGATTCCGGTGCGGTAGAGAACGAACTCAGTACCCATACCGGAACAACAAATACTATAGTAGCTACTAACATGCCAATCAGCATGTTGCGCTGGTATAAAGACTTCATTCGATGACGATTAATATCGAGCACCGTTCATCACCTCCTTTAGGAGTGTTTTTGGTTTAGAGCGTGCCCGAGCATTACTCGTGCACAACTCGACGAAATGATACCACGACCGATTAGAACCCCGCGATGTCGAGGAAATCGGTCACACTGGTCGCAATGCACTTGAGCGCCCAGTAGACACTATCATACGTGCCCGGACCGGCACTGCTGGCGAACCGCTCACATGCCGTGGAGAGTGCGCCGACATTCGGAGCGGCGATTACCACAACCGTAGCTATTCCGGCAATTACCTTGGTGGTCAACTTTTTCAAGCTAACCTCCTTTCATTTATGCCCCTCTTCAATCGTCTAAAGAGTGGCGGTTTAGGGTGAGATAGTCCGCTAGCGTAATAGCCTCACATGATTTGACAACACGAGCAGCCATCAAGGTGGGGTCAACCTCCAAACGATGGAGGGCGAAAAAACCTACTTGATCACAGCCACAGCTGGTAAAAACATCCATGCGGCTGATCCCGTATCGAAACCCGTCGACACCGGTTGGTCGGATATCATGGCGTACCACGATACCAATCACTTTGTCGGATAGCTCGAGTGAATCGAGCAGGGTTAGGTACGGAATAGAAAATCCATTGAGCAAATCTTCAACAGTTTCAAACTGGGTGGCCGGAATGAATTGCACCGGCAACGAATCTCGAGCAGCCAACTCAGTATGTTAAAGAATTTGTGCCAAGATTTTCGTGAGCGGAGAACAAACTTCTCCTCTTTGGGTGTGAGGTCCACGGGTATCTCCTTCTCTATATTCAATTATCAATTTACACTTTTAATAATATAACAAGCCTCCTCCAACTTAGTGAATAGGCTTTGTATAGCTGCATTGTTTATTTTGTCCATTACTATTGAGACGTAATGATGTGTTTACACACATAGTATTTCAGGCTGTTTTGTCAAGATAAAAAATAACCCTTGGACGATTTACTCGCACAGGGGCTGAAGTTGGTTACTTCATTTTAGACGGCGGTCAGAAGTGATAACCAAAATGCTAGTGAAAAGAGTTGGTCACCACCCCATGAATGATCGTCAGTTTCGGCCGCAGTAATCGCGACCTGTTCATCGCCACCCCACGGGTGGTCATCGCCGATCGGTATGGCTGCAACTGACGGTGGCGGTCCGGCAAGGGCACTGATAGTAAACAGCAATACCAGCACCATTACCAAGAGGAGCTTCATCTTCATTCGCTAGTTACTCCTAAATGAATTAAGGGTTACGATACAATTCCGGAAAGAATGGACTTTGACCCCATTCGCAGTCATTCCCCCGGTGTGAGGAGCATCTTATACCCACGTGAGGTTGGGTAAAAGAACTGTGCCCATTGTATCATTATTTGCTTAATAAAAAAGTGCCGCTGATCAGATGGATCAACAGCACTAACTGATATTCGCTTGGCTAGCGAAATTCATTTAGGATATGCTCTGCCTGCTCCCGACATCCCGGCTCATTCAGCCGAAAAACGAGTAGTGCCGCCACATCCTTGGTGCCAAAGGCAACTTCATTGAGCTTCCAGGTGCGAATGGTAGTTTTGGTCACATGGTACCATATGGTCTCATAAAACCCTTCATCCAGCTGAATCAGCTGCGCCACACTTTTGAGTTTGTTGACTGTCTGTTTGATGGTTTTGGCATGGTTACCCGAGCCTGGTAACTGGAGGTGGACAATGTCAGGCGGCAGTGGCTTCACCGGCATAGGTGAAATGAACAGCGCTGGCTGCAATTGATCAATTTCTAATTCGCCAGCGTCATAGGAAAACCAGTAGACCGCCCGCTCGGTTCCTGCCCAAATGACAAAAGGAAATTCATCAGGTAAGCTATCAAGTGCTGACCGCTCAGTCAGCTCGAAGCCTGGCGGCACCACAAACAGGTAGACAGTATCACCCAGATATTGCATTGAGAAGGGCCAAGAACCCTTTTCCGTCATAATATCTATACGTGGAACAGTATCGTCCACCTGGCGACTGTCAGTGTTAACATAGAGTTGGAACATCATATCGTCCGGTGTCCAATGCTGCCATTCGGCAGGAGGTACTATGGCGGCGGTATGTTTTATCAACCGTTCTACCTGTGGTGTTGAGTCATTTTCAATATCCCACACCTGGCTCAGGACTGAGCTCCCCAACAACGAGAAAAAGCAGAAGACAGTTGCTACTATTTGACGCATAATGCGCCTCCTTTCTATTCTTTTCAACGTTCAATTTTCACTCAACCCTACCATAGTAGTACAAAATGTCAATAAACAAAGATGCCCACAACCATAAATGGCGATGAGCATCACTTATCAAGAAATTCACGCAAGCCATGCGAGCGAGATGAATGCTTGAGCCGGCGAATTGCCTTCTCCTTGATTTGACGCACTCGTTCTCGTGTTAATGAGAATTCGGCTCCAATTTCCTCAAGTGTCATTGGGTTCCGACCACTGAGACCAAAATAGAGATTAATAACCTCAGCCTCACGCGGTGTCAAGGAACCTAAGGCCTTATCCAGCGCAAGTCGCAGATAGTCTCGTTTTTGTAAGACATCATTAAAGAACAATCGGCAGGGGGAAGTGAGGAAGTAAAAGCGAATCGCGCTTGCTGTCTGACTCACCTATTCGTCAGAAAAAGAGCTATTTACTCCTAATTCAGCCAATCAAGCTGCAACCTCTTAATGCCTAATTGGAGTTGATACTCAAGGGTTGCGCATGTAACTTGTAGTATGAACTGGCCGCTGAACAATAGCTTGTCAAACCATTCCGATAGTGAAAAAGTTCCGACCAAGGCATCGGCTGCGCTCAACAATTCATTCGGAGAAGTTGTGGCCAGCCTGACTGCATTCGGAGTTGTTCCACATAGATGGGTCCTCCCTCTGGTTGTTTTCTTTTCTCTGTTGGCGGTTGGGGTAGGTGAGCTTTCAGCCCAGGAGGGGTACGAAGTTCACGGGTTGAATTTCGAGGGGAACATCACTCTTGCGGACAGGCAGCTGCAAGACCAGATCTCCACCAGGGCGACCTCCGGGTTCCGGCGTTCGATTCTCGGCAAGGATGCTTTTCTGTTCAGCCAGGAGATTCTCAAAAGCGATCTCAGACGAATTGAAAGACTGTATCAACAGGAAGGATTTCTCGATGTTCGTGCCGAAGCCGCCAATCTTGAAATAAATCATAAAAATCAGAGCATCAAAATCAGTATTGGGATTATTGAGAATGCACCCATTCTGATTAATGATATACGCTTGTCAATTATCGCATCTCCCGAGCATCCTGCACAGGTTGACAATATCGATTTGTCCAGTGTACAGGGGAGTTTGAAAGCGAAAACTGGTGAGAGATTTCGTGACTCGCTGCTATACCAGGATCAGGAAGCTCTGGTACGGATGTTTGAAGACAGAGGCTATCCTTACACCCGGGCGGAAATGAACCTCTCGGTTGATCCTCAGTTGCAGCAGGTTGATATCGGTTGGCAAATAGAACCGGGTCCTCGCTGCCACTTTGGTGATATAACTGTGGTCGGGCTGGCCCACGCTTCCGAAAATTTGATAAGAAAACGTCTGACGTTTAGTTCCGGAGATCGCTACAGCAGATCTGATCTCGAAGAGTCCCAGCGTCGCATTTATGGATTATCGATATTTCATGTGGTGAGTCTCAAAGCGCAGCTTGGATCAGAGCAAAGTTCGGTTGTTCCGCTCAAGATCAGCGTTGACGAGGCCCCGAGACTCAGTTCGCGGATTGGAGTAGGATATGGGAGGGAGGAGAAATTTCGCATCTATTCTGATTTCCGGCTGTTCGGTTTTATAGGGGGTGCGCGCCAGCTGAACCTGTATCTAAAACACTCAGACCTTGAACCATACCATGTCCGATTGAAACTCCGTCAGCCCGCGTTTCTCACCAGCTATACGAATCTGGAACTTAGCCCCTTCCTGCTTCGCCAGCGGGAACCAGCTTTTGACCAGGTACGTTATGGCGGCCACGTCAGCCTTCTTCATCAATTGACAGCTCATTTGCGTGGATCGGCAACTTATCTGTTTGAGCGGGTTGATCTGGACACCACCTCGCTGGCTGAGTCAACCTTTGATGCCGGACGGCTTGAAGACCTGTATCAAAAATCGAGTATCATGTTCGGACTTACTTTTGATGACTCACAGCCAATCTTCTCACCCGACCGGGGGATGTATATGGCGGGTGCATTTACCGTTAGTGGCCTGGGGCTGGGGAGTGACTATCACTACACCCGCCTTCTTCTGGATGTGCGTCGCTACCAGCAACTGTTGGGTCTCACATTGGCCGCCAGGGTCAAGGCGGGGGGGATCAAGTCGACCGATGAACCGGAGTTCATCCCGGTCGAGGATCGTTTCTATGCCGGGGGAAGCGCTTCGGTGCGTGGTTGGGCAAGAGCCGAACTTGGTCCCAGAGATTCCAAAGGAACCCCGGTTGGCGGCAATACGCTCTTTGAGTCAAGTCTGGAAGCCCGTATTCCAATCTATGGTCTGGTGTCAGGGGTGCTCTTCTATGACTTTGGCAATGTATGGGATAGGAGTTATTCTCTGCATCTAAATGACCTCAGGTATTCAGCCGGTCTCGGCCTGCGGATCAAGACTCCAATCGGTCCGATCCGTTTTGATATTGGCTGGCCGGTAGCGGACACAGAGAGCTCACCTCAGTACCATATTAGTGTCGGGGAGGCATTCTAAGGGATGGCCATCCGCACCAACAATTCCGGAACCGGAAAAAAGAAAAAGCTCAGTTTCTGGCGCATCCTGTTCTGGCTATCTCTCATTCTGGTTGTACTTATAGTATCCGTCGGGTTGCTGACTCAGACCGGCATGTTCCGGTCATGGATTCGCAACTATGCTGTTGGAATGATTAACGAGAGTCTGGAGGGGGAGTTGTCAATCCAGACTCTTGATGGCAACCTCTACTCGAACATGGAATTGACCGGAATCCGGGTTGTCCTGAATAAAGAGACAGTTCTGGCAGTTGAGAAGGTCCGGGTTGACTACAGCATTCTGCCGCTGCTGAACAATCGCCTGCAAATTGATTCACTGGCCATTGACTCAGTTCAGATTCGGTTGTCACAGTTGGAAGACTCCAGCTGGAACCTGATGTATCTGACAGCGAACGATACGGCCAATGCTCCCCCCGTAGAGCGGGAGGAAGCGTCTGATTATACCATTGTGGTCGATAACTTTGTGCTGTCTGCAGTTTCAGCCGAGATCAACAGTTTGAATCCGATGATACCCAGGCGGGTGACAGATTTCGGACTGCATCTCTCGGTAGCTTATGAGTCCCGGGAGCTACAGATTGAAATTGAGCAGATGCAACTGGCTACTGTTGATCCGGACTTCCGGATTAATGATCTCCGCCTGTCGGCTCGAGCCGATTCTTCTTCGTTCAGCCTTCAGGAGATGGAACTTGCAACCGTGGGAACAAAGCTCTCCGCATCCGGGCTTTTTTATCCCGGGGAGCATGAACGGAGCAGAGGGGAGTTGGTGATTGCGCCGCTCTCACTTGCGGAGTTTGCCGCTTTTCTTCCGGAGGCGGCCAGTAATTTCAATGGCGATATCAAACTCGAAGCTGGCCTAAACGCTGATGAACTGAGTCTGCTGCTCCAGGCGGAACAGGCTGGCGAACAACTGGACCTTACTCTGTCAACCAGCCCGCTCAGCAGCCTTTTAGACAGCACTTCCCCTGAGAGACAGAACTACAAAGCTGCTATAGTGATGGAAGGAATCAAGGCCAGGACCTGGATACCTGATTCAGAATTCGACTACACTATCAACGGGAATATTACGGTCGAGGGATCCGGAATTAGTCCCGAGCAGATAAAGGCAAAAATTATTGGGGACCTGTCCGGCAGCAGATGGGAGAAACGGATCATAAAGAACCTGGCTTTTGATCTCTCACTCTCTGAAAGTAACCTGGCTGGCAGCCTGTCAACCAAAGGGGCGTTTGGCGAGGTGGATGTGACCGGCGAAGCAAACAATATTTTTGAAGTTCCTCAATACGATCTGACTGTTAATATGGCCGGGTTGGACCTTCGTCAATTGAATCTGGTAGACACGCTGGAGACTGATCTGAATACGCACGTTAAGATCAAAGGTGTCGGTGCTACCCTTGCAGAGGCCAGTGGAGAAATTGAATTGACCATCATGCCTTCCAGGATTCTCTGGCTGGAGGTTGATCAGGGACTGGCCAGGATGAAATACTCCGCTCATGGTGTACAGATTGACACCCTGAACATAATCACTTCGATAACTTCGCTGGCCGCTTCCGGAACAATTTCTGAAAGTGAGGAAGGCTCACTTAGCTATGCTATTTCTGTAAATGATAGTTTGGCGCTGGCCAGTTTCCTGGGTGTGGAGCGGTTACAATTGAAGGGCGAGATTTCGGGCTTACTATCCGGCAGTCTGACAGAGCAACAATTGGAAGCTAAGCTTGAATTCAACGATATTGTCTACGAAGATTTGAAACTGAAGTCGGCGCAGAGTGAATTAAGGGCCGACATTTCCGACGGTACTATCCTTGCCCAAGGGGAGCTACTTATTACAGCGTTGGAATCGGGCGATTTTCTGCTCGACAGTATCTCATTGACCGGTGAGTACTCTCCTGGGTTCTCACTGGTGGATGCATCCCTATGGCACGCTTTGGTTCAATCAAGGGTTAAGGCCGGGATAGAGATGGATAGTTCCCTGACGCTCTCTCTGGACGAGTTGGACATTTCTTACGCTGACCAGGAGTGGTCACTTGACGAGGGACCTTCCATTATCATAATTGATTCTTCGCATTACTCCATTAATGATCTGAACCTCTTTTCCCGGAAGAATAAGACGGAGACGATTCGCGTTGACGGTGATCTGGATTTCAACGAGAAGTCAGACCTGGCGGTACAGATTAAAAATCTCCGTCTGGGCCCCCTTGGGAATCTGGCCGGAGAGGATATAAAAGGTTCGCTGAACACGGAGGTCGTTCTGAGCAGCCCTCTGAACCAGCCCGGCATTACGGGTGAGTTGAGTCTGTTCGATACTCGGATACGAGAGTATGATATTCATACAGTGACTGGCGAGTTCAACTACTCGGATCAAGAAGCTGAATTTGATTTTCTATTGAAAGCAACTTCCAACGATAGCCTTAGAATTTCAGGAATGATCCCGGTGGCGGTTGATAGCGGTTTGGTAACAATACCTGAAGATAAGCCGCTCAGTGTCACCGTTATGATTGATAGTTTTCCACTGGACATAATGGAGCTTGGCGGGAATTTCATTGAGGAGGCCAAAGGATTCATTGATTGTAACTTGACCGTCTCCCAAACTATTAATGACCCGGCTGTCGGCGGCAGCCTGACAGTTACCGGTAACCGTATTTCAGCCCCGTTGTACGGTGTGGAGTATACCGATTTCAAGGCCGGACTGTCGTTCCAGTCAAGACGCATTTCGGTTGACAGTATCAGTATGCGCCGGGGTAAGGGGAAATTTCGTCTTACCGGAAGTCTTGATTTTGACAATAGCTTGATTAGCGGAAGAATGAACTCTTCCCGGTTCGATCTTTTGACCGATAAGTTTTTTGTCGTCCGGCATCGGGACTATGAGATTCAGTTGACTTCGGAAATTGCGGTCAATGGGGCTGATAGTGCCGCTGTTTACAGTGGATCGATTCAGGTGGATCGGTCACGGTTCTACCTGCCAGCCTTCATGGAGGATATGAACGAAAGCCCGATTGAAGAGATGACCTTTCCGCTGTTAGTGGAAGCAACGGGGGGAGGAGTTGTTGATTCGCTCATTATTGATTCCGCTATGAAAGCTGCTGTCTCCAGGGACTTTGTGATGGCAAACTTGATGAGCAGACTGTCCGGACGGATGAAGGTGAAGATACCCAAGAACAGTTGGATCAAAAGTCCGGAACTGAGCCTGGAGCTGGCCGGAGAGCTTGAGGTTGTACAGGAGGGACCGGAGCCGGAGCTGTTCGGGAATATAAGAGTTGTGCGCGGACACTACGATCTGTATGGAAGGCGTTTCAAAGTTCAACAGGGGGAGCTGATTTTCCAGGGGGGGAGTTACCTCAATCCGACTCTGAATATCGATGCAAAGTATACGCTCAGAACGCCCGCCAGAGAGAAAAAAGAGCTGAGGCTGAAAGTGACCGGAACCGCCGAGGTGCCGGTGATTCTCTTCACACTGGATGGAGCGGACATTTCCGAAGGGGACGCGGTCTCTTACATCATTTTTGGGCGGAGCCTTGATCAGCTTAATCAGAGCCAGCAGTCAAACCTGTCAGGGCAATCGGGAACGGAGCAGATGGCCGGAAAGGTGGCCACCAGAATGCTGGCCGGTCAACTGGCCGGAGCCCTGGGCCGCAAGCTCAATATGGATATTATGGAGATCAAAGCGGATGGGGAATTGTCCAATGCCACCATTGTAGTTGGGAAGTACCTGACGCCGGATCTGTTCATGAGTTATCAGCGGAGTTTTGGATCCTCAATGGATGACGATCTGGAACCGGAAATTGTAACTCTTGAATATCAGCTGACCAGACTGATCTATTTGCAGTTGACCGAAGGGGATGCCGAAGAAGCCGGATTTGATTTTATTCTGAAATTTGAAAGAGACTAAAATTCCCCGTCACAAGCTCTCTTGGAGGTGCGCATTTGAGTTGTGAGATAGGACTGAACTCTATTACTTTGTTCAGTATGAATAACGGCTAAAGGAATGGACTTTTCAGAAAGGAAACCAGCAATAGAACTTTACGACAAAATCAGAAACTTTGTTGGAAACGACCTCTGGCAGATCAAAGCAGACCAACTGCCTCGGTGGCGAAGACTACTCATCCGGTCATTGCGGGTACTAATTATCTCGTTCCGCGGGTACAGTGAACATAGATGTTCCCTCCGGGCATCGGCTCTCACTTTTTATTCGCTCCTTTCGCTTGTGCCGGTAGCCGCCATGCTATTTGGAATCGCCAAAGGGTTCGGCTACCAGAAGAGGTTTGAGAATCAACTGCTGGAACAGTTTTCAGAGCATGGCGAAGTTGTCAGGCAGGTAATTGAGTTCTCGCGGACTTTGCTGGAGTCCACCAAAGGAGGAGTGGTAGCCGGTATCGGGGTGCTCCTGCTCTTCTGGACTCTGATTCGGGTGATGGGGAATATCGAACGTTCGTTTAATGACATCTGGAATGTTCGGGAGGGGCGTACCGTACTCCGCAAATTTACTGACTATATGGCCATCATGCTGGTTGCCCCGTTCAACTTCATTCTATCAAGCAGTGCGACCGTGATTATAGCCTCCCAGATAACAGACCTGGGTGAGAGCCTGGGCTTGACTACGCTTGCGAGCACCTTGTTGTCGATTGTCCTGACACTGATTCCGTGGATTCTAATGTGGTTTCTCTTTGGGTTTGCGTATGTGGTGGTACCCAATACCTCGGTCCGGTGGAAATCCGGACTGGTGGCGGGCCTGGTAGCGGGCGTAGCCTTTCAGTTGACCCAGATAATTTTCATTGACCTTCAGATTGGCGCGTCCAGCTACAACGCTATCTATGGCGGGTTTGCCGCTCTGCCGCTGTTCCTGGTCTGGCTTCAATTGAGTTGGATGATCACTCTTCTGGGAGCCGAGCTGTCATGCGCCATGCAGAACATTGACAGCTATGAAAATGCGCCGAGACTGAAGGAACTCAATCTGGCTATGCGAAAGTTGCTCACTCTGTATGTAGCTCAAATTGGGGTTAAGCTGTTTCAGAAAAGCTCGGACGCGCTGACAATCGGGCAACTTACCGCTCAGACCGGAGCTCCGGCGACAATTGTACAGGATGCTATTGAAAGTCTGATCGACGCAGGTCTGTTTGCTCAATTGGTAACCGATGCAGAACCGGCCTACCAGCCATCGACTGACATCCAGCGGTTTACTATCGCCTTTGTCCTTGAAAGACTGGATGAGACCGGATCCAGCGAGTTGCCGGTTGGAGAGACTCAAGAACTCCGCACACTACAGGAGTCACTTACCGAATTCAACAAGGCGGTACGCACATGTTCCTCAAACAGGCTTCTGGCGGAGATTTAGTCTTTATCTTGATGATTAGAGGAGAAACACGAGCGGAGAATTGTGACTCTCTATTTAGGCGGTGCGCTTTGAGAAGCGCAAGGCTGACAGGCTGAAGATGGAGATACCATAGAAAATCAGCACGCCGACCTGAAAAGTAAGATCAGGCAGAGTTGCCCCTTTCATCATAATGGCTCGTACGATCTCCATGAAATAGCGCATCGGGTTGAGATAAGTAATGTACTGCATCCACATGGGCATGTTGGAGATTGGGGTAAAGAATCCGGAAGTTAAAATTGCAAAGACGGAGAAGAACCAGGCAAAAAACATCGCCTGCTGCTGCGTTGACGTGACGTTAGAAAAAAATAGTCCTATCCCCAGCGGGGTAATCAAGTACAATCCGGCCAGCGCAAAAAGCAAGATTGGTGACCCGACAAACGGAACTTGAAACCAGAGCACCCCGGCCGTGAGCGCAATCACGATCTCCAGTAGTCCAAGAATGGCAAACGGAATCAGCTTCCCAATTAACAGCACCCTCCCTTTGATTGGCGTAACCAGAAGCTGCTCCAATGTGCCAACTTCCCGCTCCCGGACTATGGCCATAGAGGTCAGCATCACCGTAATCATAGTCAGCAGTGTGGCCACAATTCCGGGGACCATGTAATAGACAGATTCCGCCTCCGGGTTGTACAGCACATCAAACCTGATTTTAAGCGGCGGCTCCACCCAATAATAACCCTTGGTGAAGGACTGTACGATCTGGGCCATGTAGCCGGTACCAATAGCAGTGGAGTTGGCGTTGGAGCCATCAGAAATCAAAGCGATGGTCGGACTCTCTTTCCTCATAAGTTTTTCCGAAAAATCGTGGGGGATGATGATGGCCATATCCGAAGAACTATTCTGGAAATTGTCCTCAAGATTTCTGAGTGCGATAACAGTGTCATGAGGAGTGAAATAATTGTTGGCCGATGTAGCCTGCACCAGCTCTCTTGACTCAGAGGATCGATCAAAATCATACACATCAAGATCAATATCTTTTACATCAATGTTCACAACATAACCAAACAGCAGCAACTGGATGATCGGCATAAGGAAGATCAGGCGAAGCATGTTCCGGTCCCGAAAGACCTGGATAAACTCCTTGCGTATCAATCCAAAGAGAGCCTGTCTCATCTTATGCGATCCTTGTGGAGAATTTTTTTGCGGCAACCAGCATCAGGACGGCCATCAGGATAATAAGATACAGTCCTTGTGCGGCCAGGATTTCAAGACCGGCCCCCTTAAGGGTGATCCCTCTGATAATGACAACAAAGAATCGGGCCGGTACGATATTGGAAATCAGCTGCAGTAGGAGAGGCATGTTCTTGATGGGGAAGATAAATCCGGACAGCATTACCGAAGGGAGCAGGGTTGTCATCTGGGCCAGCATCATAGCCACCTGCTGCGTTTTTGTTAAGGAAGAGATCAGAATTCCCAGGGCCAGCGCCGTAGCTACATAAATCAGTCCAAAGGCAAACAACAAAAGCTGGGAGCCTGCAAAAGGGATACCGAAAAAGAGTTTGGCTACCACCAGAACCAAAAAACCATCCAGCAGGGCCAAAAAGATGTAAGGCAGAATTTTCCCCAGCAGTATCTGTCGCGGACTGACCGGGGCCGTCAGGAGTTGTTCCATGGTGCCCGTCTCTTTTTCCCGGGCGATTGTTATCGAAGTCAACATGGCCGAGATCATCATCAAAATGAGAGCCACCAATCCCGGGACAAAGAAGTGCGATGATTTCAGGTCCGGGTTATACAAATTCTGAGTCGCAATATCAACTTTGGGGATCTCCACGCCATGAGGGAGATGGTCCAGCATGAACTGAAAAACAAGTCCGTTTGAGTAGTTCAACACAGCAGCGCTGAGATTATTGTCAGACCCGTCAATGGTCATCCCCAGTTCAAACTGGCGGCCATTCAATAAGGCATCTGAAAAGCCGGGCCGAATATAAAGAAGACCGATCGCATGGGAAGAGCGAAGAAGCGCTTCGGCATCGCTGTCAAGTACCTCTACCTCTGGTCGGGAGAAATAGGATGATTCATAGAAGGCATCGGTAAGCTCTTTTGATTCAGCAGTCTTGTCGTAATCAATAATCCCAATTGTGACATGCTCAATATCAAGATTGATGGCATAGCCGTAGAGGAAGGTCATCATTATCGGCATAGCGATAGCAATAGCCAGAGACTTGGGATCACGGAGAATGTGATAAAATTCCTTGGTAGCAATGAACTTTATTTTACGCACCGCTACTCCCGCGTTCGTTTATCAAGCCAATAAACATCTGTTCCAGGTTCTCTGCCTTATGCCGGGCTACCAAATCAAACGGCTTCCCCATTTCCACTATTTTCCCCTGATGCATGATTGAGATGCGACCACAGTATTCAGCTTCGTCCATATAGTGAGTGGTGACAAAAATAGTAATTCCTTCTTCACCCAGATCGTACAGGGTGGACCAGAATTTTCTTCTAAAAATTGGGTCCACGCCCCCGGTTGGTTCATCAAGAAAAATTATCTTCGGCTGATGAAGCAGCGCTACAGCAAGAGCAAGGCGTTGTCGCCAGCCAACGGGCAGTGAGTGCGACTGCCTATGGAGGAGATCTTGAAGCTGGAGTTTTTCGGTCAACTCATCTATCCGGCTGCTGATCTCTCTTTTGTTCATGCCATAAACGGAGCCGTAGAAATTAATGTTCTCACGACCGGTCAGCTCTCCATAGAGAGAAAACTTCTGCGACATGTAACCAATTTTGGTTTTGATCTTCTCCGGTTCTTTCATAATGTCACAACCGGCCACAGTTCCATTACCGCCGGTGGGCAACAGCAGTCCGCATAACATTCTGATAGCTGTTGTCTTCCCGGCTCCATTGGCTCCCAGGAACCCAAAAATCTCGCCGTGTGATACGGTAAGCGAAATCTCATCCACAGCTTTGAATGACCCAAAGTGGCGGGAGAGTTTGTTGATCTCTACGGCGTGGCTCATAATTGCCGCTCCATCAATTGGATGAAACAATCTTCAAGACCCGGTTTGATTGGTCTGATTTGGCTTTTCGGCAGCGCCAATTTTTCCAATCTGGCCGAATAAGCTTCAATTGAGTCATCCTGACCAAGACAGAGATGCATACCGGCGCCAAAGCGCCGGGCCGTGAGTCCCTTGATGCTATTGAGTTCTCTTACTATGGATGAGGTTGGTTCTGTGTCCAGATAGAACAACTGACCTTCAAACAGATTGGGAAGTTCATCCGGCTTTCCCTCAGTCAGTTTCTTCCCTTTGAAAATGAAACAGGCGCGGTCGGCCCGGGCTACTTCATCCATGTTGGGAGTGGAAACCAGAATTGTGACACCGGCCTTCTTCAGGTTGAGGAGAATCTCCCAGAACTGACGGCGGGAGAGCGGGTCCACACCGGTAGTCGGCTCGTCGAGCAGGAGGACTTTGGGGTCATGCATCAAGGCGCATGAAAGGGCCAATTTCTGTTTCATGCCGCCGGAGAGATCAAGAGCGCGTCTTTTTCGGAACGGTTTGAGATTGGAGAAGCCATATAACTCTTCGGCCCGCTTTTCAAAAGCGCTGCCGGTAACATCAAATATACCGGCATAGAATTCGAGATTCTCCTGAACGGAGAGGTCAGGATAGAGGGAAAACTGCTGGGGCATATATCCAAGCATCGGTTTGATCTGCTCAAACTCTTTTTCGACACTCAGCCCGTCGATAGTAATCTTCCCCTGATCAAGGGCGATGAGATTGCACAGGGCTCGCATCAGAGTCGTCTTGCCCGCCCCATCCGGTCCAACCAGCGCCATGATTTCGCCGGAAGAGACGCTCAGTGAAAAATTATCTACCGCTTTGATATCAGAGTAAGAACGGGAGATCTCCTGGATGTCAATAAAGTTGCTCATGCCTTAGAACGAGATATAGACGGGCATCCCGATTTTCAAATTTCCATCCTTGTTTTCGATCCTGATTTTGACCGCATAAACCAAGTTGGCTCTTGATTTCTTGGTCTGGATATTCTTGGGGGTAAACTCGGCCTCTTCGGCTGTCCAGACAACTTCGCCGCTATACTGATCAGATTCATTCTCAATATCAATAGTGGCTGTGTCGCCAATCTTGATGTTGGAAAAATCAGTGGTTGGCAGGTAAACTTTTACATTGAGGGAGGTCAGATCGGATATTTTGGCTATCGGTTTCCCCGGTGCCAGCAATTCCCCCTGTTCAATGAATTTTTCCGTCACGATTCCATCCATGCCGCTAAGGGGGTAGCAATCGGCAATCATTCTCTTTACATTGGCGGCCTGGGTCTGAATGTTTTTGATCTCTGCTTCAATAACATCCAGATTCGACTGGCTTGTTTTTCCATTGAGAGTGGCCTGGGCCAGTTCATGCTCAATCTGATCAAGCTGTTTGGCCGTTCCGGTTCCGGATTTCAATAAGGTGGCCAGACGTCTCTGCTCCTTCTGCAAGTAGGACTCAGCCTCTTTCGCTTTGGCCAACTGAATTTCGGCCAGGCTCAACCGGGCGGTCGCAACTTTCTCAGTTGACCGGACCGACTCCAATTGGAGCAGCAGCTTGCTCGGATCAATGACCAGAAGAGTATCTCCCTTGCTGATTCTGCTTCCTTCAACGAAGTTGATTTGTTGCACCCGTCCACCCGTCTCGGCTGACACGATTATCTCGTCCGCCTCCAAAATGCCGGAACCTCCGGTCGGTTCCTGGTTGTCAGCACAGCCCAAAGTGAGCAAGAGAAACAGTATCAGTATCACTATTGGTGATTTAGTCATGGGGGCTTCCTTCCTTATTCTCCGCAGCTCCGGTGATAAACTCATATCTATTAAAAACCAGATGATAGTCTGCTTCGGCTGAGTAGAGCATCGACTCGGCCCGGTTGAGATCGGTTTCAATATCCAGCAGATGGTTGGCAGACATTACTCCTTGTTGATGCTTGATCTGGGCCAGTCTGAAATTCTGCCGGGAGATTTCGAGTGTACTCTGCGCAATTTGATAGCTTGAATAGGCCAACTTAAGACTCTCATAAGCGAGCTTGGCCTGTTCCGAAGTCTGCTCATGAAGACGGTCGTATTCATGTTCGCTCACCCGCAATTGGTATCTTGCTTTAGATAATTGAGAGCCGGTTTTGCCGCCTATGTTAAAAGACCAATTCAGCAGGGCTCCAACACTAAAATTGCCATTGAACTCTTCTTCAAACGGGCTGATGTTTGGTTTGCCGTAAGAGTAGCCGCCAAACAGGCTGAGGTTGGGAGCATACGAGGCACGATCCAATCTCAGAACCGATTTATTCAGTGCGATAGCGGAACGCGCGGCTATGAGTTCCGGTTTTTCTTCGCTAACAGTGCGAATCCGATTATTCAGCGCCGGCGGTGATTGGGGCAGATCAATCAATTTAATTGGTTCATCGCTGCTTAGCCCGAGAAGGGTAGATAGAATTATTTCCTGCTGGCGGCGATTATTACTGGCTCGCTCCAGTGACAGCGTGGCCATATTGAAAGAGATCTCAATCTCGATCAGACTGACAGAATCAGCTGCTCCGGCATTGTGCAGGGACTGGATATCTTTCCTCACCAGCTCCGTCCGTTTCAGGGAAGAGGCGGCCGCCTCGACCAACCTGTCAGACTTATACAGCTTCAGGTATTCCTCTTTGGCCATGAATTCAATCTGGTCGGTTCGGCTCCGGAGCAATGCCTCTTTGATCTGCAGGCTGGCCCGGGCCAGGTCAATTGAAGATGATATCCTTCCGCCGGTGAAAACAGGAAGAGTGAGTCTCAGGTCGGTTTGGTAGACCTCATGCTGGCCGATGTCCTGCTGAAGAGAGAAACCGGGAAGGGACAAGTCAAGCTGCGAGATACTACTATTGTGGATCGCCTTTGCTTCCAAAGAGAGTGTCGGGTAGCGTTCTGCTTGAGCAGCGTCCAGACCGGCACGGTAGGCTTTGCTCTCGGCTTGAGCCTTCTTGAGTTGAAACGAATGAGCCTGAGCCAATTGGACAGCTTCGGAGATCGAGATGTCCCTGGCAACCAAGTTCGTGCCAAGGACAGCAACACCGAATATCAGGATTAGGGATTTTTTCATTTTATTAAGACTCCACTAAGAAAGAGATCAACAACCGCTTTCCTGCGGGCGGACAGGAAACTGTCAATATCTGAAATATTCAGCACCTTGACGACAATTGGCGAGACTATAAAGAAGCCGATATTCATTGAGATCAGCGAAGCTATCGCCTGCCTGATGTCTAATTGCTTGATCCGACCCTTTTCCATCTCGCTCAGGAGCTTGTTGTACAGAATGTTCGGAACACCGGATCGGCTGATTGTTTCAGCTATTTTGGCAATGATAGGGCTTCCTTCTTCAGCCAGCTCGCGAAGAAGAATCTGTTTGAAACAAGGGTCGCTGCCAAAGATAAGGATATACTCGTCTACTACGCTACTGATTATCTCTTCAAGCGTATTGCTGCTCGAAACCCGCCGCTGCAAATTGGCCGTAACCTGACTGATATGCTCTGCAATAGCCTCATAATAGAGATTCTCTTTGGAGTTGAAATGGTAGTAGATCATCGCCTTATTGACCCCGGCAGTTTCGGCAATCCGGTCGACACGAGCCCCGGCCTTTCCGAATTCCGCAAACTCCCGGATTGCGCTACTCAGTATCCGTTGCTGAGTGGTCTTGACCTCGTTTATATTTTCGCTTGCCATCTATTAACTAACCTTTTAGTCAAACTAACTGTTTAGTTAATTATAGGCATTTGAACTTGGTTTGTCTACTGTTTTTTTTGCAAAAACAGCAATACTGTTTGTTTTTCCGAAAGTTCGGGCTCTCGCCACATTTAGGTCTTTACCAGCAACAGGTGCGGTCGGGGGAAATCCGGACGACATTGATCCCCATTAATGAATGGCAACATAAGAGCCCGGCGGTGGATGACAGACTTGGCGAAACTCTGGCCCGCAGCGATTTTGGAGGAAGTGAGTGACGACCCATCGGTCCGAGTCAGTTCAGGAGAATCAAAGGCGGGAGTGGCTGATCCGAATCAGCCGGTTCGCCAGCAATACCTGACTTGAAATCAATAACACGCCAATGTCGAGCTATATAATCCAACAATAATCCCCTTTCAATGAAGATTATCGCCATTTCATCAGGCAACGGCTACATCTTTTTCGATCCATCCAGGAAAAGGGTCAACCTGAACAACCTGGGAAGCTACGCCGCGTTGCGTTATCCCTTATATTGATTGACATCACGCCGCAATTTCGTCATAATAATAATATGGATTCTATAGCTAACAAAAGCCCGCACCATTTTCATATACCGGTGATGGGTACCGGTTTTACTATTGATACTCCCCTGCGAGTGGCCAAGTATGGTATTTCCTCGGTAGTCTCACTCAGCGATGATGTGTTGCTGGAGCAGATGCGAAAATTCCACTGTCAAAATTTTGGAATGCAGTACACACAGATTCCGGACAGTGACAAAAATGCGCGAGCCAACCGGGTCACGGCCTATCTGGATCTGCTGGATGAGTTAGTCAGCCGGCAAGTGAAGCAGCTGCAATCTTCGCCATTTGAACCGGGGAGCGAAATCACCCGCTACTTTGACCTGATTCCTGATTCTCCATCCAAGGAATTGTACCATGATATGCTTGTGGAGTCGGACCCTGTCAAAAAGTCCGAGATGCAGAGGTCATTGCGCAGTCAGGTGCAACCGGGCGGGATTGATGTCAATATCATGACCAAGTTGGACCGGGACATATACCGGAACGGAGAGAAACTTCCAGCCGAATACGCCGATGCCATGTCGGCCCTGCGCGGCTTTGCCGAAAGCACGG
>JARGFS010000047.1 GCA_029211095.1 bacterium
GAGTGGTTCACTTTCCTGCAGCGACCAGTAAATGATTGGGGAGCGGGGATAGAAATCAGCGAGGTTATCCAGAACAATCTCAAAGGGCTCCCGTTTATCGGCTATCGTAGAAATCGCCGAGGCCAGTTCATTGACCGGTCGGTCCGATTCAAACGGAAAGACAACCGTCACGTGTGAATCGACGATGTTATAGTCAGGGTCATACTTCTCCCGTAATCCACGCGCCATTGCATCAAGATAGTCAGGCAGGTACAAAACTACCGCGTACAGACGGGAACGACGGTCCCGCAACAACGGATTGTGATACTCGTAGTTCATCTCTTCTCTATCCTATTGGTCCTATCTATGAAATATAATTTCTACCCGGCGGTTTTTGGCCCGCCCGGCCGCAGTATCGTTAGAGGCCAGGAAATTGCTTTCGCCCCGGCCCAGCGCTTCCATTCTTTCGGCGGCGATACCAAGGTTCATTAGATAGTCACGCACCCGTCGGGCTCGTTTCAGAGACAGTTCTTTATTGGCAACGGTAGTTCCAATGTTGTCAGTATAGCCGGAAATTTCAAGCCTGACATCCTCAACAAAGTTGAGCAGCCTTGAGAGCCGATCCAGTTTCCCTTTGGTGGCGTGATCTATTTCAAAGGAGCCGGAAACATAATCAATATAAAGGACCATCGGTTTGGCCAGCATACCCAGATCGATACATCCAAATTTATCAACATCGACTCCAACCAACGTGTGCGGGCAGTCATCAAGTCCATCGGGAATACCATCGGCATCGCTATCCACCGGACAACCCTGGGCATCTACAATAGCCCCCACCGTATTGTAAGGGCACTGATCCAGGTAGTCCGGGACGCCATCAAAGTCAGAGTCCACCGGACAGCCATTTATATCTACCATCCCGATTGCACGGCGGTCGCTTCCGGGACAGTTGTCAAAACCATCGGTGACGCCGTCCCCATCGGAATCAGTGGGACAGCCCTCATCGTTTACCAGGCTGCCGGGTCGGGAGTCCGGGCATCTGTCACGGGCATTGGGGACATTGTCCCCATCGGAATCAAGCTCTTTTTTCTGGTTAGAGGCTCCGGAAGCATTTTCGGTCCATAACCCTTCTGATTTCCATTGCTGCGCCGGAGTACCGAAGCTAATCCGAAGACCGAGAAAGGTTGAGAATAGCTGACGATCCCGGGCGGATTCAATCTCCCGTGAAAACTCCACGCCCGCCCCGGTCAGGAAATCCATCTCTGCTTTTCCGAAGAGACTAACTCGCTCGGAAAGTTTCAATTGTAGTTCAGAGTTGAGCCCGACAAATATCTCGGTTGCTTTGTAGTCCAGCAATTGATCCTTCTCCCCGTCTACCTTCACGATCGTTTCATCAAGCGGGTTGGTAACTTCCCAGATGATGAGTCCGCCACCAAGTCCAAGAGAGAAACTGATCATCTCTCCCAGAACAAACAGATCTCGCTGGGCAGTCACTCCCAGGCGACTGGAACTGAACCTTAGTGTGTCATGTTGGTCATCTCGGCCAATGGCAAAAGATGAAGAGGCTGAAGTGTCATTGTACAACCGGTAGCGGGTGAAATCTATAGCAACGTGCCACTTGGGCGAGGGGTAATAGCCAAGCGCCACCGAATATGATGACTGCAACGGATAGGGCCCCTGTTCACCGGAACCGAGATTAGCCAATCCGCCCCGGACAGAGAGCGAGTACTTATAGTCTGTCTCCGCAGCAACAGCCGAGAGACTGATTGTTAACAGTAGCAGAGTCGCCGTAATTATTCTTGCGGTCAAGCGTCCATACATGAGACTAATACAACTTCTTTACGTCAATTCCGGAATAGTAATGCTTGAGTATATCTGCAAACAGCCACCCTTCGCGGGACAGCCCGATAGCGCCGCACTGACACATTCCCACACCATGCCCGTAGCCGCTACCCTTGAATGTGATTTTTCTTATACTGCCGGATTGATCTCTGTTCAGTTGGACATCGAACCGATCCGAAGGCAGGATCAGGTCCGGATTGGATGTCCGACCTATGACCCATCTTATTCTATCGGCAGAGAATTTGAAAATATCGTTTTGAGTTCTCACTGAAAGCTGGGCAATACGTCCGCCGGGAGTTCTGTTCCCGATTATTACATCCTCAATCCTGCCAATCCGCAGGTCTCTTCCGCGATCACTGGAAAGATACTGCTCAATCCTCCCCCGCAGTTGCTCTTCGGAGAAGACTTCGGTCCAGTTATAATATTTGGACCAGGAGCAGGCTCCGCTATCGGCGACTGCTTTTAGATAGGCCGCTTCCTTGCGATCCCAAACATGCTCCACGGCATCGGTCATACCGCCGCAGGTAGAATGATAATAGGCGTTGATGAATTCATCCTGAAAAGTGGCGACATGACCGGAAGTTTCATTGATGGCCCGGTTGACAATTTTGTTTTCAACCGCAAAGCCTTCGTAAACCTGGTCAATAATGCTCGACTTCATATCATAAGGAGCATTGGGATACTGCTGAAGGTGGGCCATGGCGTAAGTTCTGGCCGCCACAGCCTGAGCCTTGACCGACTCCAACTCTGCTTCCGATCGCCGACCTATCTCCGGCGGAACGACGCCGCGGAGATAATCTTCCATGTAGACAATATTGATTATCTGTAAATTCTGTCCATAGGGAAGAAATTTTATGATTCCTCGATATGATTTACCGCCAACCAGAATATGGTTTCCATTCCCCCGGGGAATGATATTGATTTCATCCAGGTCGGCCTGAATTTCCGCACCCGCTCCACTGACCACCTTGAGACGGTTATGATCGTTTTTTATAACGACATCTCGATTGGAATAAAAGACTTCCTGAACTCCGCCGGAAAGACATTCAATCGCCAGGGGACCATCCGCTTTGACTTTTTTGCTGGAGGAATCTTCATCCAGAAGAACGCGCACAAATGGTACGCGAATGAACGAACCTTTAGCCTCATCACGCAGCCCGGGTACACGGGCACAACTGAATACCAGGGCCATTAACATCAGTCCGGTGCCCAGCCGGGCGCTCAGTCTAATAAGGCGTGAATACTTGTTTAGTTTTGGTTCGCTCATAGGGCAGACTCTTTTATACTTTCTCTTGCGGCGGCTGGAAAAGGCTTCCAAGAATCGGGAACCGCCGCTGCTGGTTTTTACGGTCAAACAAGGTTGGTGAGGCTTTACCTCGCAAGGTCATCTCGCCCATTAAGGCATAAGCTGCGGCTTCAACATAATCCCCACTGAGGCCTAATTCTTCCACCGGGGCTATTTCTATTTCCGCAAGAGACTCCCTCAATCTCTTAACAAAAAAGTTGTTCTTTCTTCCCCCTCCGGTCAAATACAATTTTTGTATACTTCTCTCTTTTCTCAAGATTGGTTTCACACGCCTGCTAATGGCTCTCACAGTCAACTCCGCCACCGAAGCCATTATATCGGGGGTTGAGAGCGACTCTCTCTTTTTTAGTTCCAGGATACGCTTGAGCATCATACGGCCAAATTCCTCTCTGCCGGTTGATCTCATCTGAGAGGAGAAGAATCTGCTGGCCAGCAGCTCATGCAAAACTATTTCCGAGCTATGACCGGCCAGAGCGGCCTTACCACCATGATCAAAGCGACTCCCCTCAAGTGATTGCAGGGTCAGATCTGACAGAATGTTGCCCGGCCCACAGTCTGAGGCCAGAGGAAAAGTGCTGCTCCCGATTTTTGGTATGAAAAAATAGTTGGACATTCCGCCAATGTTGATGATCAGACGCGGCTCCGAAGAAGAACCAAAAATCACATTCATGGCGTGAACCGTGATAGGAGCCCCCTCATTCCCCAGAGCAATATCGGACTGGCGAAAATCTGCGGCCACCGGGAGCAGGGTTTGGGCTGCAATTGCTTCCGGAGCACCAATCTGAAGAGTCCCGTGTCGTTTTTTCCCAGCCAGAATCTCCGGTTGTGGCGTGTGCCGAATAGTCTGCCCGTGCGATGCAATCAGGTCGATCTTGATACTGTCAGAGGCCATTTTCTTCTGAACAGACCGAGCGGCGCGACCCAGACAGTCGCCCAGAGCGTTGTCTGTTCTGATAAGTCTGTCCAGATTAACGGTGTCATTGTCGGCCAGATCAACCAGCCCCTGCCTGAGATCATTAGGGAATTTTCGTGAGAAACCTTTGAGGAACTGAAAAACTGTTTTGCCCGGCTTATGACTTATCCGGGTGACGGCCAGATCGATTGAATCGATTGAAGTACCGCTATTGATGCCCAATACGGTGAGGGTTTTCCGCTTCTGAAGACTGGTCAACATCCCTGTTTTCCGTTCTTTGTTCAGTTTAGACTACGGAACCGGCCAACCGAAATTTGGTTCCGGCAATCCGGTTGAGTGACCTTGCTATCCGTTGCTGGTCGATCTCTTTTCGATCACAGGCGTTCAGGAAATATTCGTATGCCTCAAGGGCCAGATCAAACTCTTTTCCAAAAAGCAGCAGGTCATGCCCGGCATTGAACGCTTTTACGGTTCGTTCTCCAACGTGACCGAGTGAATCCGCTCCCTTCATGGTCAGTTCATCAGTGATGATTGGCCCTTCAAAGCCTAACACCTGACGGATTAGTTCGGAGATTATCTTGCTTGAGGCGGTCACAATCTGGTCATCAATGGTCGGCAGTTTCATATGCGTGGTCATAATGAGATCGGCACCCGCTTCCACGCCGGCCAGGAAGGGGATCATCTCGCGCTGTTCCCACAGGACAACTCCATAGTCAGCGGATGCTAACTCTGAGTGTGGGTCCTGGGTTGCGGCTCCAAGCCCGGGAAAGTGCTTCAAACAGGAGAGCAGTTTGTTCTCTTTTGATATCTGTACGGCTGTCCTGACGAATCTGGCCACCTTTTCCGGCTGCTCCCCAAAGGTACGCCCCTCAAGGCATCCATCCGCCTCGTTGAGTGAGATATCGGCTACCGGTCCCAGATTGAGATTGATCCCCATGGATTCCATGTATACGGCCGCCCGCCCAAACTCTTCGGCATAGCGCTCGGTGTTCCCATCCCGGGCGTAGTCGGCCGCCGCGCCGTATTCTGCCGGGGCACCCCTCAACCTGCAGACTCTGCCCCCCTCCTGATCAATGGCGATAAAGGGAACGCTGTCCCGATACTGCGTTTTGATCAAGGTAATGTTTTCTTCGGCCGCCTGATGGCTGGGACAGTTTTGTTCAAACAGAATTACTCCGCCCGGCTGTATCTCTCTGAGGAAATTGAGAAAAGTCGGTGTGGGAGTTTCATCCGAAAACCCAACTACAAACAATTGACCGATCTGTTCATTTCTATTATTCATCATATACCCTTACCAGATACATCCCTTTCCCATTCAAATCAACCAGCATTTACCCGGTGCAAACCAGATTGCGCCCTTCATCCTTGGCCCGATACAATGCCTCATCAGCCGCTGTCACCAGTTCTTCGTGTGATTTTCCGTTTTCCGGGAAAGAACTTATCCCAACCGAAACCGTAAGCTGGAGCTCTTCCTGACTCGCGCCCGAGAATTCAGACTGTTCCACCTGCTGTCGGATACGCTCTCCAATCGGGAACGCTTCCCGGAGTTCTGTCTGAGGCAGAATCACAACAAACTCTTCTCCCCCGTAGCGACAGAAAATATCAACATCGCGCACACAGCCCTTTATTATCCGGGCCAAATCTCTGAGAACAACATTGCCGGACTCATGCCCGTAGTTGTCGTTGAGTTTCTTGAACCAATCAATATCAACCATGATCAACGAGAGCGGGAGCTCATAACGGGCGGCCCTTCTCTTTTCTTCCTGTAGCTTGTGCACGAAGTAGCGATAGTTATAGGTCCCCGTCAACTCATCGGTCACGGTTAGCTCTTCGGTGCGGCGGTGCAGTTCGGCGTTGTCCAGAGCCAGTCCGGCTGACCTGGCTACTGCGGAGAGCATCTGTTCATCTCTCTCCTGGAATATATCGGTTTCCGTATCTTCGGCCAGAATCGCGCCGGTAATCCGACCATGAGCGGTCAATGGTACCATGATGAGACTTCGCGAGTTCTCATCAATGGTTTCATAGTCATCCCGCTTGGATACATCTTTTACTCTGAGAGCTTCGCCATGATCCAGAACTTTGCAGAGCAGTTCTGTCCGGGACTGATCAATTGCCCGTGGCTGAGGATGGACTCTCCCTTTGGTTGCCCAGGAACGGAAATAGAAATTCCCCTGGCTGTCCAGCATGAGGACTCCATAGTGAGAGTAGCTCATGACCGTTCCGAGAATTCGCATAACTTCACTAATTACGCCGTCGGTATCAAGTATCGAGGCGAGGGTGCGGCTGTTCTCATATATGACTTCAAGCTGCGCCTGTGATTTCTCCAACTCCGAAGTTCGTTTGTTCAGGGTGTCAAAGAGTTTTAATAGACGCTTTTCTGATTTTCTGATATGGTCCGAAGCGTATGAAAAAGCGAGGAAGAAAACCCAGATAAAGCCGATCCTCAAAGAGAGATGGAAAGTGTCGGCCGGGACAAAGCCTTCAACGATCGAAGCCGCGTAACTCAGAGTGACCAGAATAGCGGTCAGGGACCCAAACCAGAATGTCAGGGTGTAGGCAGCTACGGAAACAGTCAGATAGTAAAGCAGGAAGAATGATGAATCCATACCGCCGGTGTACATGGTCAGGATGGGGATCAAGAGAAGATCGTAGATAACGGCTGACAGATAGGCCAGTTTAAGATCAAAGCGTCCCTTGATGGCGGCAAAGAAGATGGCCAGGTGCACCACAAATGTCCCCAAAACAATGTATAGGAAGCTCATCCCCGTCACCGGTGTTTCACCGGAGAAGGTTACCCAGAGTATTCCGACAAATGTCATCAGACGCGTTAGTAGATAGATGACATCAATTCGCGGAAGTAGCGTCTTGTTTCTATCCAAGAATAGTTTCATAAGTGCACAACCGTTACATCATCTATATCGGTCAGGATCAGTCATTATTTATTGATACGGAACAGTTTAGCAAAAATGACCGACCCGCTTAAATCAGCATTGGCATTTGCGGTTGGCGCTGCTGTGGGGGCGGTCGCTTTTGTGTCGAGCAAGTCCTTGATAACACGCGAGTTATGGTCCGCGGTGGTCTGCTTCTCGCCAAAGAAGAGTGATTTGGAAATAATTAAATCTCTTCCAGCCATTTTTGACGGTTGCGCCTGAGCGGGGTGCTGAATTGACCAGTCCATTTTTTTTGCTTGATCAGGCCGGTTCTTATTGGCAACTTGCATGCTGTTCATCCGTATTTCTGAATAAGTAAGCCCGATACGGGCAGATGAAAGAGATGACAATATGACTCTCCGCGCCGCAGCATTACTTTTTTTCCTATCCCTTATCCCGGGGATCCTGACTGCCACTACTTTTGAAAAAGGGGATCGGATTCATATTACCAATATCCACAATATCGATGATGACCTTTATGGCTTTGCTCAGAATGTCACGATTGATGGATATGTGGGCGGAGATCTGGTCTGCGGCGGGTTTGAAGTGAGTACCAGCGGTGAGATTGACGGTTCCGTAAATGTCTTTGCCAATATCTACCGCCACGCCGGGGAAGCCAAACAGTCACTGCGTCTCTTTTCTGAGTCCGGTTGGATCAACGGTTATATAGGGCGTTCTCTTCTGGCTTTTGCCAGCGAAATCCATATTGAGCAGGGGGCTGAGATCGGGGAGGATGCCGACCTATTTGGATCGTCGGTTACGGTAGACGGACAGATTGGACGAAACCTGACCGTGCACGGGAGTAGAATCTACCTTTCCGGCGTTGTCAACGGCGATGTGCATCTCTATGGTGAAAAGATTATTATCTCAGCTCCGGCTACTATCCACGGCAACCTTACGTATGAGTCGACCAAAGAGGCTAAGATTGATCAGGTTGGTGTGGAAATACTGGGCGAAACCAAGTGGGTGACGCCGGATGATGAGGATGCCGAGAGCGATTCCGATCAGGGGCCGGCCATAATTGTTCCTCTTTCCCAGATGCTGGCCGCTTTTCTCTTTGGTATCATAATGCTCTACATGTTCAAGCGGTATGCGCTGGTCTCTTACAAGCGGATTAAGACTGACTTTGCCAAGTCTTTTGCCGTTGGAATCCTTACGATCTTTGTGATGGCCTTCAGCATCATAATCCTGAGTTTGTCACTGATGGGGATTATCCTCGGGTTAATCCTCAGTTCCGGGAGTGCCGCCTTTTTTGGAAGTATAATCCTGATCGTATCAATAGTGCTGACACCGATTACTTCGTTTCTATCAATCTCGGGAGGGATACTCCTTTACAGTGGCGGAATCATGATGGCTATATTTGTGGGCAGTCTCCTCTTTTCACGGGGTAGTTCCGGACGACCTCCGCTGGCCAAATTGAATCTTCTTGTGGGACTCCTGATAATGACCCTGCTCTGCGCCATTCCTTATCTGGGGACACTGATCTTCCTGGTGGCTATGCTCACCGGAGCCGGGGCGATTGTGCTGGGCGTCAGAAGTTGTCGGGCAGACTCTCTAAGCCAGATGGCCGCTCCTGATTTGCCGCCGACTTCACCTCCCCCCCCAATAGAAACGCAACCAGAGAACTAAAACCCGCCGTCACCGTTCCCGCGACTTCGGGGATCGCAGACTGGCAGCATAGTGCCGTCCTTTATCCGGATCAGGTGGATTTCGCTGTAGACATCTTCCTGAACCAGATCATGACCGCGCCGGATCAAATCCTGGACAACCGTGATATCAAATGCTCCCTCTTCGAGAAGAAGCTGGTCCGGCAGCCACTGATGATGAAAGCGACCGGTCGCGAGCGCCTCGTGCGGATCGAGTCCGAATCGTTCCAGTCCTAACAGTACGGCCGCAAGGGCGCTTATGATCTGGGACCCTCCCTTGGAGCCAAAGGTGAGGTACGGTTCATCATTTTTCAGGACCAGCGTGGGCGCCATAGAAGACAACATCCGCTTGCCCGGTTCAATCTTGTTGGTTTCGCTGCCAACAAGCCCGTACAGATTGGGGACACCCGGTTTCGCTGAGAAATCATCCATCTCGTTATTAAGCAGATAGCCTCCTCCATCAACAACCAGCTTAGAACCATACGAACTATTAATCGTATAGGTTATGGAAGCCATATTTCCATTTTCATCCACAACGGAGTAATGGGTTGTCTCAGTAGATTCCGCACCTCCAATGCTGCCGGCCTTGATAGTTTCCGAAGAAACAGCGTACTCATGATCAATCAGTCCACGTCGATGAGTCAGGTATGTTTCGTCCAGCAGATTGTCAGGGATGTTGTAAAAGTCCGGATCACCCAGATGCTCGGCTCGGTCAGCGTAGGCTACCCGGCAGGCTTCGGCAAACAGGTGAATAAACTCAGCAGAGCCGAATGAGCTTGCGGAAAAATCAGACGGTTCCAACAGTTTCAGTATCTGTCCCATAACGATCCCGCCGGAACTGGGAGGGGGCATAGAATAAATATCCAGACCATCAAACTCAAAGTGTACAGGAGAGCGCCATGTGGTACTGTATCCGGCCAGGTCAGACGAATCTATCAATCCTCCGTGGCGCTCCATTGCCGCAATGATTAGTTTGGCATTGCTGCCGGTGTAGAAACCATCTCTTCCTTCGGATGCAACCAGGTAGAGCGTCCCGGCCAAATCTGATTGCACAAATTTCTCTCCCACCAAGGGAGTACTTCCATTGGGGAAAAAGAGACGGGAAGTCTCTTCAAATTGGTTTAGTCTCTCCCGATACCTGGACAAGGATTGGTGAAAGTAGTCATCGACAATGAAACCGGAGTCGGCCAGCTCGGCCGCCGGAGCCACCAACGCATCCCATTCTATTGATCCGTATTCCTGCCAGAGAGCATATAGCCCGGCCACAGTACCGGGAACCCCGGCAGAGTTTGCTCCCACGGTGGACATTTGATCTATGACCGCGCCGGAGTCATCAAGGTACATTTGCTCGGTGGCCGCCGCCGGCGCTTTCTCACGGAAATCAAGGGCACGGATTTCCGGCTCCTGCCCGGCCCGAACCAGCGCAAACCCTCCGCCGCCGATATTACCGGCTTCCGGATGAACAACGGCCAGGGCAAACCCGACCGCGACCGCGGCATCAACGGCGTTGCCGCCACTTTTGAGGACATTCAGTCCAATCTCGGTGGCGATTGGGGAAGCTGAGGCCACGGCTCCTTTCTCGTAAACCTCGGAGATCTTGATAGCATCGCAGCCGGGGAGAAAAAACAGGGATAGAAGAACCGCCGAGAGAATCAGGTTCTTTCGGCGGTTTCTGTCTTTTTTGATCAAGGAAATCATTGTTCTCATTGGCGCTATCTCTTCTGGACTAAATAGGCAATACCGTCGGGAAAGGCCAGATCGATTGCGATTCCGTTCTGAAGTTCCTTGTTAGTCGTCCTGAGAGGGGTGGCTTCCTCATCTCCAAACAGGTCCGTTAGTTTCAGGTTGGGAGATTTCATCCCGGCATTTTTTAGATCTGCCTTGACAATGACTTGTCGCTGCCCGGATTCATATTCTGATGAGAGCTCGCCCGGCGGGGGAGCCACAATAAGAAGCAGTCCGTTCTTCTCCCCCATCTGGAATGAGATATCCACTGATGGGTCACTGCAATACAAATATGGCTGCTGGCTTTCGCCCGACAGAATGGATTCCAGGAAGTTGAGCTTCTTATGATTTCCACCGGAGGCAATATCAAAGGAGAAGAAATAGAAATTCCCCTTGTACCGGCTGGAACAGAGCCCGACCGGCTTGGCACCTTCTTTAATGATCGTCTTGACTTTGGAGTCATCGGTGGTGCGAAGGTGCGCGTATACATAGGCCGGGAAATCTCCCTGCTTATGGGTAACGGTCCCGATGCTGTCGGTGATAGTTGACTTGATTCGGAAATGTTTGGCTATAATCTGGCAGTCCTTCAGGTTCTCATTAAATTTGGGCATGACACCGCACATGACAATGGCAACCCCCTCTTTGGCCAGATCAACAATCGCCTGCTGGTCCTTTTCAGCCATTATTTCCGAAGATGGGATGAACAACAGTTTGTAGACCGCCATTGTGCTCCAGTCCCGGTTTTCGCGGATGCCATAGTTTAGTTTCAACCGCATCAGGTCCCTACAGAATCCGGTGGTCGACTCGGTCAGCAATTTGTTCATGTAGGTGAACATCTTCTTGCTTGAAGTCAGGTTCAGCCAGCTGTAGAGCCGATTGGCTATCACCGCTATGGATGGCTTGGTGTCCATGTCTTCAAAACCGATCTCCTGAATCCGTGTATTGAATTGTCGCGCCACACTATAGCTGGGGGAAACGGTGCCATCATTGCGCAAGGGAGCGCCATACCAGTGGTCGCGATCAACAAACATATACTGGTTCATTCCTTTGAATCCGGATGACAATCCCGCCGTAAGGAAGAACCTGGCCGTATTGGGACTAATTGGAGCGACCAGCTCTTCGCGCTCCGGATCAACCGCGGCAGCGCCCGAAGTAAACGAGGCGGCATAGGCAAATCCATACTCGGCCTTCAGGAAGCGAGCCTTAACAGAGAGATCAAAGTAGGTTCCTTTGGGGAAAACGTTTGCGCCCAGAAAGGGAGCGCGATCCTCCGGGACCAGATTGTAGGATGGAAGAATGTCGCCCGGCTGAAAATGGAGGGACCGGAAAATAAGCGGCTCTACCGTGTAAGACTTGAACACATCTTCCATAACTTCCAGGTAAGAATTAAGCATATGCTGCCGGAATCGGAACCAGTCCAAAACTTTGCAGTAATGTTTCTGGTCCAGCTTCTCAAAACTGCGGGGTGGCTGGACTTTTTCAAAAGAGCTGTTCTTCTCTTTATAGAGCGTGTTGAGCTTCTTTATATCTTCATACCGGGCTTCAAGAAACTGGGGGTAGTGCTCCGCCAGAACATCCGGGTTGTAATCAGCGCTGGCCGGATCGGTCAAGCCGCCAAACGAAGTTTCATAGTCCAGCTCGACCATAAAGACCGGGCCACGAGGATGAACATAATTCTTGGTAACATCAATGAACGACTTGAAATAGTTTTTCACATGAAAAAGATAACTGGAGTGCAGGTAACTGGGGAGATAACCGCCATCGGCGCCAAAGTCCTCCTCCAATTTCAGCTCCTGACCGGTGGCATCACGCGCAAAAAGTTTCAGGTCCTTGAACAGGTAATCCGGCAGACCGCCGTTTTTCAGCTGGCCGGAGACCCAGGGACCGGGGCGGAGAATTACTTTGAATCCAAATTCTCGGGCCAATTCAAGAAATACGATCAGATCCTTACGCGGATCGGTCATCCCATTAAAATCAAGGAACCTCTTGTCATCCTGATGGATGTTCCACGGCACCGCCGTTGAAATAATTCGAAACCCGGCCTTCTTGATCCGCTCAAAACAGATTGACCAATGACGTTTGTCTATCCGGTAGTAATGCAATTCTGCTGAAAACGGATGATACGTTTCTTTACCAATGGAGAACTTATTCCCAATAATGCCGAGCATACAAGTCCTTACATGTCAATGAGTTAACTATTTCACAATCAGTCTCAGACTCTAAGTTTAGCTAATTTCGACCTAAAAGTCAATAAGAATCCTGTAACGCATTGTCTAACAGCGCGTTACAATCAGGTCGCGCATTTTAAGGTAGTTTGCAGTACTCTACTGTGATCTGGTAGAGCCTAAGGTGGCAAATACAAGAAACCCTCGCAGAGCGAGGGTTTCTTCAAGGCTTATGGTCGATCAAAGATTACTTCATCAGAAGCATCTTCTTGGTCTGCGTATAGTCAGCGGCCTCTATCCGGTAGAAATAGATACCGGTAGCGACCGAATTGCCGCTTTCGTTGGTGCCATCCCAAGCGATATGATAGCGCCCGGGCGAGAGATCCTGATCTACCAATCGTCTGATCCGCTGTCCCAGGACATTGAACAGATCCAAACTGACGCGTGAGGCCTTGGGGATGTCCATTGTAATGGTCGTAGTCGGGTTAAACGGGTTGGGGTAGTTCTGCTGCAGGTCATAGACTTCGGGGAGGAATTTCTCACCGTCAGCATAGATACCGGTGGAGCCCATCATGGCCGTGTCTATTACGGTTATTGATGAGTTGGTAAACCCGCAACCGTCTTCGGCCTTGAAGAAGAGTTCGTAAACTCCTTTGGGGGCCTGGTCGGAATAGAAAGTGAAGACACCAATTCCATTTCCATTGTCAATGAAGCTGGCGCCGGTTGGCAGCGAATCCAGCATAGTCAGCACCATGGAGCTGTCTTCCGGATCGGTTGTGATCATGGTAACAACAACCGTATCACCACGGACATAGTAGGTTGTATCTCCAGTCTCCAGTCCCTTTCGGGAGTTGAAGGTGTTGAGATTAACAATCGGCTCCTGATTGGGCAGTATGGAAATATGAACCACTGTGTCGCCGGTACCGCCACATTCGTTGGTGGCCCGGAAGCGTATGTCATATTCATCGGCAAAACCGGAGCCTTGATTCCAGGTCCAGACCGTGCTGTCACCGGTAGGACCGGCAAATACGCCGAAGTTATCTCGTCCAGGTGTGCTCCAGGTCAGGGTTAGACCATTCGGGTCTACCCCTTTTAGCGTGATCTGGACTGGTTCGCACTCAATGACGGAGAAAGTCTCTTTGGGTGCATCAGTAACCGGGTCATAGGACTGGATTGTTGGCGGCTGAGCGGTCGTAACGGTCAGACTGACGGTCTGGCTGTCAATGGAGCCGCAATCAGCATCCACGACCGTGAAACGCAACAGGTGATCACCGATATCAAGATTGTCCGGATCAACCCGGAAAGTAGCCGAGTTGCTGCCAGCCGAGTGATCTATCACCATCGTTCCGACCAGAGGGGTCGGGGCCGAAGTATCAGCTGAAACAACTTCGACTGTGAAAGCACCCGCATCCAGTGGCGGGCCGCCCGGACTATTGACCGCCAGGCCGATTGAACTCTCTTCGCAGGCCGGAACCGTCATATTAGCGATAGTGGCAAGGTCTGGAGCCGGCTCCGGTGTGACCGTGATATTGACGACTTCGTCAACCGTGGCGCAGCCATCGGTGACGGAGAAAGTAACCGTGTAGGTTGTACCCGTGCCGGATGCATCAAGTCCGGTTGGTGTCCAGGTGAATGTTCCCGAGGAATCGCCGGGGACAAACGAAGCGCCAGCCGGAAGATCACTGGCTGAAAATACCGGCGTGTCACCATCGACATCTCCGGCACTCATGGTGAGAACCAGCGTGCTGCACTCAACAACGGAGGTGTCGTTGAGCATGGATATTGGTTCAATGACCGGCGGATTATTGGTCAGGTCTTCAACAATATCAAAGCAGATGGGGTTGTCCCAAACCTGTCGCACCGGCGGCTGTACGCCATCACCAAGGCCAAAGATGTCGGACCAAACCCAAGTATTTGTACTAATAAACGAAACGGTATCAATACAGATTTGTTTGCCAATGAATTCCGGCCCAATAGGACCTACCTTGAGTGTCCAAGCGCGCCCATCAAACCCTGCCAACATGGCTGAAGACACAAACCTTACCGTATCTGCACCTGCGCCTGGGGTCGCTCCTTTACGCAAGACGGCGTTCGGACCTGTTAGTTGAGAAGATGATAGATCCGCGGTCAAATCCGTCCATGTGGCTGGTTCCGGACCCGGTGAGTAAATCCGGAAAGCGTTGGTTGTTACATCATATTGGCTTCCGGTATTATTGTTAGCACTCATATGGAAAGATATTTCATTGCAAGCATAAATCTGTCCGGCAGCCGGAGAGTTTGAGACAGAATCGACCCTGAACCGACCACTACCTGCTGAAACGGTGACATTGATTGAGACAGTATCTGCCGCCAGTAAGGGATCGGTGGCAAAGAAGAATATCTGATGCGTGCCGGCATCCGAACTAACCGGTGTCCAACTGAAAAAACCAGTGTTGTCACCATTGTCAGTGAAACTGGCCGCGCCCGGAAGAGGACTGGTGGTCAAAGTAGAGATGGTTGAGTCCAAATCCCTTGTTATCAGATTGAACTGTATCAGCACATTCTTATCCCCGGCCACGTTGTACGAAGTGACGGCCAGAGGATCAATGGTCGGCGTCTGGTTACCGGCATCCATCACTTTGATATAAATAGTGTCTGTGGCAACCTGAAGCACCGGATCATCAGCAAAGAAAATCATGGTATAGAGCATAAAGGACTCAGTTGGATGATCTCCCTGTGTATAGCCAATTACCCAGCGCATGACTCCGGAACCATTACTGCTGGTGAAGACAGCCCCCGAAGGGAGGACCGAAGTCCCCAGCGGAGGTCTTGGACAGTCCGGGAATAGCTGCGCCGAAGGAGTGATACGAAGAGAGTCTCCCTCCATCACAGTTATAGTATCTATATCAGAATAGATCGTGCTGTCGGTATACTGATTCGCGACCTTGAGCGTGAATGCTTTCCCAGAGATAGGATTGAGTACCGGTGGCTGGTCGCCCATGTCATTGACAGAAACAGGAATTGTCACAGAACCGGTGTCTGTTGTCACTCGGGCACGTATTCTTATCTGATTCACTGACTGCTGACAGTAGCTGGGGGTCCAGCTGAAAAACGCCGTATCATTGCCGTAGTCTGTCAGAGTTGCACCAGCAGGCAAGCCGGTAGCGAGATAAATAAGACGGCCACCTTCGGGATCACGACCAGTAACTTTGAATGACAACAATTGACCTTCATTCACAGAATACGGTCCACCGCCAGACAAGATTGGTAACTGGTTACCGGCCTCAATGATAGTAAACCTGGTTGTTCCCGTGTCTGAGGCGGTGCCATCGGTGGCTTCAAATGAAATGTCATAGATTCCGGCCTGCTTATAGGAAGGCATCCAACTGAAAGTGGCGGTCCCATTTCCATGATCCGTAAGAGTAGCGCCAGGAGGAGCGTTTATAGCCATTATGGTCGGTATGGTTCCATCGGCATCGGTGGCAGAGATCATTCCGGAGTAGCTCAGTCCTTCACTGAAGGCAGTGTCCGGCATAACGGTAATGACCGGAACACTGTTTGCGGCCGGATTGACAACAATCTTTACAACTTCACTGTCAATCAGAGAGCCATCGGTGGCGAAGAAGGTGACAAAATTGTTACCCACATCACCGGCTCCGGGCGTCCAGCTGAAGTCACCGGACCCATCGTTGTTGTCTGTAAAGGCGGCTCCCGATGGCCCGTTGAGGATATACAGTTCGGGAATAGTGCCGTTCGGGTCGGTCGCGTTGACGGTCAGATTGAACAGCGAGGCTTCAATTGCTACCTGCGTTCCAATGGCGCTCAGCGCCGGAGCCTGGTTAGCAACGATAGTCACCGTAATCGTAGATTTGGTGGAGTCCATTCCGGCACCCGGGTCTACGACAACGATAGTATCAATATTGTTGACATTAATAGTATCAAAAGTCGTGTCCGGCAGAAGACTGTCAACCACATAGAAAGTCAGTGACTGCTGGTACGAAGCTTTGGAGAAATCCGGAGTCCAGATAAATTCGCCGGTTCCATTGCCGTTGTTTACAATTGAGGACAGATGCGGTACCGGATTGACCGCGAAAGACAGATCATCATTGTCAGCATCGGTAGCCGCAAGCGGAATAACCAGAGTATCCCCCTGGGCAACGGAGAAATCACCTACCGGAGTTATGACCGGCAGACGGTTATAAGCCTGAACAGTCAGCATGACTCTTTTGACGACCGTATCAGGAGGAGCCACCCCATTGTCGATAGCCGAAAAGTCGAGCGTGTATGTCCCGGTGTCAGCTTCAACAGTGGCCCAGTCCAAAACACCGGTTCCATTTCCATTGTCAGTAAAGACCGCGGCCGGCGGCAAAGTGATACTTCCAGCCTGGTCTGTCATTTCCAGAACAGGAATGTCACCATCGGCATCCGTGGTCATAACATCAAGAGCAAGAACCTCGGTGAAAAAGACTGAAGTATCCGCGAGATTAGTGAAAACCGGAAGCCCATCGACCGTTATCATGACAGTCTCGCTCACCTGGTCAATGCCATCATCGACAGTAAAAACGACCGGGTATACATTTCCCTGCAGCCCCATAGTGGGTGTCCAGGAAAAGTCAGCCGTACCATCACCGTTATCGGTAAAGGTCGCTGAGGCAGTAATCTCGGTTGAGTCCGAGGTCATGGTAATTGTCAGCGCGTTGGTATCGGCATCGGTAGCTGACAGGTTGATATCCAGGGCAACCGTCTGCACGGCAGTCTGAGGTCCGACAGGATCCAGCAGAGGGAGCCGATTGATATTGTTTACAATCAGGTCAAATGTTTCCTGATCAGTAGCGGTCCCATCATTGGCCGTAACCGTAATTGAATAGGTGGCTGCATCATCGTACGTAATGTCCCAGTAGATGGTGAGAACGCCATTACCGGCATCGATTGCATAGGCAGAACTGGGGAGCGCGGAGATGTCGGCTGACATGGTCAGGGCATCGCCGGGATTTCCGTCGGTAGCGTGAACCGCAAGCTGCCAGAACGAGTTTTCGTCCACGGTTTTGTCCCCTATTGGATCAAGAACCGGGGCAACGTTTTGCGCCAGGGCACTGCCCGATATGAATAGGAGCGTTGTTACGCAAACTAAAAGAAACTTAACCTTCATCTTGAATGGCTCCATATGTAAAAAAATATGTTTCGCAATTTCGCCTAATATATTCATACCACTCATAAATGACAAGTGGCACAACCAATTAATTGGCTATAATCTATCAAGGGAACCTTTTTACCCTCGCGCTGGCGGGCTGCAATTGGTCCGGCTCAAAACCGGACAACCGCATCAATTATTAGTTTTGCTGACTTATCCTCCTGCTGATTACAAATGTCCACACTTCTCATTCCGAAAGATAACGCTCTGCCGTACATAGCCTTATCTTCCGCAGTCAACAAGCGCCCAAAATAGCCAATTGGTCTGGCAGTGTCAACAGGAAATGATACTCCCGCAGGAGATCGGTTTTCAAGCCAAAGCGTTCTGTCTCAACTGCTTACCCGCTAATCCGGGACCGCATACTGACTACTTGTCAGCCCATGACCTTTCGTGCTATTTCAAGACGTGGAATATGAGTTGTTTGATTAAGACTAAGTTGTGAATAAAAAAGGTCCCCGGAAGAACCGGGGACCTTTTGGTATTGTCAAAAACAGGCTGGAGTCTACTACTTCATCAGGACCATCTTGCGCGTTTCGGCGTAAGTATCGGTCTCCAATTTGTAGAAATAGATTCCGGTTGAGATATGCATTCCACCGTCTCCGGTACCATCCCAGGTAGCTTCATAACTACCGGCCGCCCGCGGTTCATCAATCAGCGTGCGAATACGTTGTCCGAGAACGTTGTAGATAGCCAGACGCACGTGCGACTGCTCCGGAAGTCCGAAAGCAATAACTGTGATCGGGTTGAACGGGTTCGGGTAGTTCTGGGCCAGGTAGAACTCGGTCGGGAGAGCATCTTTATCCTGACCGTCGACACTGGTGGCGACAGCAAAGTTTACTGCCATTCCAGTAGTTGTGGCACAGCCGTCGGTGGCAAAGAAAGTCACCGTGTGCGTTTTACCTTCGGTCCCAAAACTGGAGTTCCAGGTGAAGATGTTGCCGGTCAGATCCCAGCGAGTAGTGTCTTCATCGAATCCGGTTGAGTCGATAAAGTAAGTAATGCTGCCAGCTTCCGGATCGGTAGCGGCCAGCGTTATCACCATCGTCTCACCCTGAGTGAAGAACGTATCCGCCTGGATCGTAAAGACAGGGACCTGATCGGGAGCAATGACCAGCTCAACCGTGATAGTATCCGCGCCAACACATCCGTCCGTCACTTCGACCATCAGAGTATCAGTACCAGCTTCGCCGGAGATTGGTGTCCAGTCGAAAACACCAGTGTTTACGTCGAATAAGCCCGGTGCCGGCTGATCCAGTACCGCAAATGTCATTGCATCTGCTTCCGGATCAGTGGCTGTCAGGGTGAATGTTAACTGCGTGCACTCCATACCGTCATAGGTGGTGTCCGGCTTGTCAAAGGCCGGAGCGCCGTTGGCTGTGACCGTGATATCAACGGTTGTTGTTGTTGAGTCACCGCAGGCATCCAGAGGTGTATCAAAGTAGAAATTGTACACTCCCGGGGTAATTGTATCGGCTGACCAGGAGAAGTCACCGGTATTCTGCAGGATGGCATTTACCGGGCCGCCCGGATCGGTCCGCATTGAGGGAATCCCCAAGGGGCCATCTTCGGCATCGGTTGATGTTACATTAAATGCCACCGATTCACACTGGGCGATAGTGTAAGAAGTTCCACCCGGCACAAAGACGTTGGTCGGCGCAGTGTTGGGATCGACGGTAATGATTACGTCATCGGTAACAACGCCGCCACAGCCATCATCGGCCTGGAAAGTGACAGTGTATGGTGAACCTGCTGCATCGCCAGCAACGGGCGTCCAGTCAAATACTCCTGTAGCAGGAGTGAAGGTGCCTCCAGTTGAATTGACCGTCATTGACAATGTGACCGGCTGATTGTCAGCATCCGAGGCAGATACTGTGAAATTCACATTAGAGCATTCCGACACATTCTGACCCGGACCCACGGTAAGCACCGGAGGAGTGTTGGCAGATACAGTGATAATAACATTGTCGGTAACAACGCCGCCACAGCCATCATCGGCCTGGAAAGTGACGGTGTAGGGTGAACCTGCTGCATCGCCAGCAACGGGCGTCCAGTCAAATACACCGGTACCTGGAGTGAAGGTGCCTCCAGTTGGATTGACCGTCATCGACAATGTGACCGGCTGATTGTCTACGTCGGTCGCCGATATTGTGAAATTCAAGTTCGTACATTCTGCCACCGTCTGTCCGGGACCGACCGTCAGGACAGGCGGGGTGTTGTCATTTATAGTAATATTGATAGGAAGAGTGCCATCTGTGCCACAGGCATTAGTTGCC
>JARGFS010000048.1 GCA_029211095.1 bacterium
GAGTTTTGAATATCTCTGTCTCTGGTATCACTGTTTTGCCGAACCGGACAATATTAGAATTATCAAAGTCGTTAACAAAAACACACTGATCGGTCTCTTCCCCCTCGTTTCAACCTCAGAATTCGGGAAAAAAGTACTAAGAAACCTGACTAACAACCACTCGCTGCATTTCCCCGCTCTGTCCCGACCTGAGGATCGCCCTACTCTCGTATCAAGTACTATCGAAATACTGCAAGAGGACCAGTCCTACTGGGACATTCTGCGGTTTGACTGGATGCATTCCTATCTGGGTCAAAACTGTCTTACGCAAGCAGATGAACTAAGTCAGCTATCGCTCCGTTCGGACGGAAACAGCCAGCCAAACTTCACCATTAATCTGGACGGTACTTTTGATGAGTTCTTTTCCGGACTCGGTTCAAAACTACGCAAGAATCTGAAGATGTATCGCAACAAACTGGCCAAAGAGGGGGAATCGGGATTTGTACACCTTGTTGGCCGGGAGGCGATTGAACGATTCCCGGAGTTTGTTGAGATTGAAGGCTCTGGCTGGAAAGGAAAAGCGGGCTCTTCGATTGCTCAAACAGCGGAGAACTACCACCGATATTACCGGGGTCTGATCCAAATTTTAGCCGACCGGAACGATCTGCATCTGTTTTTCCTGGAGCTTAACAAAAAAAGTATTGCTGGCGTGCTCGGGTATACCGAAGGGGAACTGTTTCATTATTCCAAAATAGGCTACTGCGAAGATTTCGGCCACCTCTCCCCCTCCAACCTCCTTCTGCTGGACATTATCAGGGAAATCAAGGAGAATCTTCCGCAGGTGAAACGCTTTCACCTTTTCCCTGATGGAGCCGGTTACAAGCATCGGTGGGTCAATGAACAATCAGAAACATTTGCAACAACACTCTTTTCAAATAGCATTCGTGGTAGAACCAGTTACATTGGTATGTGCGTTCGAAAGAGACTGCGAGAGATATCGTGGCTCAAGCGGGTAGTGCAGAATATGCGATCAATGGGGAAGGGATAGAATATGTCTTTACCAACAGTAACAGTGATAATCCCGACTTACAATCGGGCTCATCTGATAAGCCGGGCAGTGGAATCTGCAATTCGAGAGACCGACTCCGGCGATGAAATAATCATTATTGATGACGGCTCCAAAGACAATACCCAAGAAGTACTCAAGAAATTCGGTGATCAGATAAGGTATGAAAAGATAAGCAACCGGGGAGGCGGAGGGGCCAGGAACTACGGCGTTGACCTGGCCACAAGGGAGCTGATTGCCTATCTCGATAGTGATGATGAGTGGTTTGAAGGAAAACTGAACCTGCAAAAACAGCTTATGGCGGCCAGAAAAGATGTTCTCTTCTGCTTCTCAGATATTGCCATCACCACTCGCTCGGGAGAGATAAAAAATAACTTCCTGAAGTACTGGCACCGTGATCCCAGACCCTGGGATGAGATTCTAAGTCCGGGAGTCAGGTTCTCAACTATCGGACAATTGCCGGAAAAATTCGATGACTTCACCGTGCATGTTGGCAGTATCTATGCCCAGACAGCCTTTAGTATTTACACCGTGACCAGCACCACCGTGGTCCGTCGTGAAGAGGCCGGGGACGCCATTTATCATGCCGATGACATCCCGTGCTATGAAGACTGGATTGGCTTTGGTAAACTGGCCAAAAAAGGACAGGCTGCTTTTCTCAATGTTGAGACCGCCTGGCAGCACAGCCATAGTGGCCCCCGAATGACCGATGCCAACACTCTGACCTCCTCAACCACAAGGCTTATCATTCTGGAGAGGCTATGGGGACAGGATAAGGAATTTCTGGCCGAACACGGGGAAAGATATGAAGCGCTCCGGCAGGAACAGATCCTGCTTAAGGCGAAGTCCTTGATCGGGCTGGGGCGACCGGTTGAAGCGCGGGAATACCTGGCCAGGGTAAAGAATCCGCCGACATCACTCAAGTTGCTGGCGGCCATGCCAAATTTCTGTGTCAAAACGATCATGTCTGTTAGACGCCTGATTCTGAACCTGCTGGGACGATCCGACTGATCCCAATTAGCAACTCCCCGGAAGAGAAACAGATTTGAAATCAGTCATAGGACAGTTTTTCAAGAACATCTTCACGATCTATATCGGGATGATAATCGGGATTATCATCACGTTCTTCCTGACTCCCTATCTTGTCAATCAACTGGGGAAAGAGCAATACGGTGTCTGGCAGCTGGCATTTTCCATATTGGCCTATATGGGGCTGGCCGATGTAGGGATGAAGCAATCAATCGTCCGCTACATCTCCAAACATTATGCCACCCGGGACTGGCATCAACTTAACCAGGTTTTTAGTTCTTCGGTTCGGGTCTATGGTATAATCGCCTCGGTAATATTTGTGGCGGCCATGGCTATCGCTTTTGGTGTTATCCAGCACTTCCAATTGCCGGAAGAACTGGTGAATGTGGCGCGCTATACTTTCCTCTTTTTGGGACTGGATCAGGTACTAACATATCTGTTCATACCATTTACGGCCCTGGGAGCTTTTCACCGGTTTGACATCACCAATGCCTTCCGGGTCGGCCGCCAGATTGTCCAGACCGTGCTCATTGTCCTTCTCTTGGAGATGGGTTACGGATTGATTGAGATGGCCGCTATGGTGGTGGGGCTGAACCTGATTTCTCAACTGGGGATGAACTATCTCCGGACCCGCATGTTCTCGGAGATGAAATTCTCCCGGAAACTGATCGACTCCGGGATGACCAAACTCCTGCTGCACTATGGCGTCTTTTCTTTCCTTATTGTCATTACCTGGATTGTGATTTTTCAGACCGACAATATTGTCATTGGCTGGTTTGTCTCGGTAGAGGCGGTAGCCATGTACTCGGTTGCGGCCGCCCTGGTTGCCCAGGTCAGATCGGCAATCGGAGTTCTGGCCACGCCGTTGGTACCAACTATCAGCCACCTTGAAGCGGGTCAGCAATTCGAGCTAATCCGCGCTTTGTATCGCAAATCGACCCGGTATCTCTATTACATTTCCGGATTCTTGACGATAATTATTCTCTACTTTGGGGGACCGTTTATTCTCCTCTGGCTCGATGCCAGCTTCACGGATTCTATTGAGATAATGCACATTCTGATTATCTCCTCCGCCTTTTACCTGCCGCAGACTATTTGTAATTCGGTCCTGCTGGGGATATCCCGACACAAAGTCGCGTTCTATATTCTGGGAGCCGAGGCGGTCTCCAATATCATCCTCTCCATCATCCTTGTTAAAACTATTGGTCTCGTCGGCGTAGCGATTGGAACCGCCCTGCCGCAGCTGGTGATTTACATCTTTGTCTATCCGGTCGTTTTCCATCGGGTCATCAAAGACAGCGTGGGCAGATTCTACCTGACTTCACTGAAATCACTGGCGATGGCCGCGTTGGTGGTAACTCCGACTGCCTACATAATGAAAACGCTGATCACGCCCGACAGCTGGGGAAACTGGGCTATTGACTGTGCCGTTGTCACCCTGGTGATGCTGGCAGTTATGTATTCAGTGGTTGTTGAGAAGGAAGATCGCTTAAAAATCGAGTCAAAAATCAGAAGTTTGCTCGGCAGATGACCAGGGGGCAGCTGGAAACGATCCGGAAGTCGGATTTGTTTCTCGCTGGAGAAGTCCCAATGCCTATCCGCCCGATTTTTAATGGACAAAATCTGGCTGTTATGAGTAGTATGTAGGTTGAGTAGTTTTACTGTAGATGGGCAGCAGCCTTTAGTTTAAGTCAGGCAAGGCGGATATGCGAACATCATCGCGCCAGTTCATAACCACAAAGAGTCTGCTCTGGGTTGGTCTCGTTATTGGGGCGATCGCAGTCGGGCTCTCGGTCCCATATATCAACCCAATCTTTGTGATTATCGGGATTGTCCTGCTGCTGAATATCTACCTGATAGCCAGCTACCCTATGTACGGCCTTCTGGCTTACCTGGTGATTTATCTCTACCGGCCGGGGGAGATTTATCCTTCACTGGCCCCGCTCCGAATTGAACTGCTGCTTGGTGTCCTGGTGATTATTTCACTGATCATTCACCAGAAGTTGAAGACCAACCGGGTCACTCTTCCAAGAGACCAGGTGACCCTATGGCTGGCCGCTTTTTTGGGTGTCATGTATATCTCTGTGTTCACTTCGTATGAGCAGTCGGCCACTATCGAAATCTGCAAGGAGTTTTTGAAGATATTGATCTTCTATTTCCTAATTGTCTCACTGGTGGACACATACAAGAAGTTCGTCGCCTTCATGGTGGTCTATATCATAATGATTGGCAAGATCGCTTTCGATGCTTTCAACCAGTATCTCAGCGGCTCTTTTGTTCACACCATGGGAGTTGATCGCCTGGTCGGGACAACTTCGGCAGGCGGAGATCCCAACGCAATTGCGGCCACCATGGCGATAACGATTCCGATTGTAGTCGCGACCGCTTTTTATGCGCGCAATTATATTATCAAAGGGGGTATGGTCATACTCGGGTTGGGGATGACTTACCTGATAACGATTACCGGTTCCCGCGGCGGACTGCTTGCTTTCATGGGTGCCCTCATAGGCGGCTTCCTGTATGTCAGGCACAAATTCTTTACCGCTTTGCTGGTAATTGTCTGTATGATCGGAGCCTGGTCTGTCTTGCCGGATCAGTATCAGGCGAGGTATGAGACGCTGGTGGAAGTTGACGATGTCAACGATACCTCTTCCGGCCGCTGGGAGATTTGGGTCGCCGGGGTGAAGATGATAGCGGCCAGACCAATTCTTGGTGTTGGCGCCGGAGCTTTTCGGTGGGCGGCCGGCTCACCAGAGTTTGGACTCAACAAGTTCATGCAAGCCCACAACCTGATTATCCAGATTGCGGCCTCAACCGGACTGGTTGGACTGTTTGTCTGGTTTGGATTTATGTTTAATTTTGGCAAGCAAGTCAGACGGATGGTGTTACTTAGCCAGGACCGGGTGGACCTACGCTGGGCCAACCTGTATGGTAAAGCGTTTATTGCCAGTCTGATTGCGCTCTTTGTGGCCGGTGGATTTGGGCACAATCTCTACCGATACAATTGGTACCTGATGGCCGGTATGACGGTGGCGATGGTGAAAATAGTGCAAGATCGGGAGCAGATTGAGCAGGAGAATAGTGAGTTGATTGTGGACCAGACTGATTCGGTCAGCACCGCACCCGAAACTAATTCTGAGAAATCATGAGCGGACTTTACTCTACAGTTTATACCGGGGCGCTCAGGATCAAAGCCGCCTTGCGGGGGGACCGGCAGTTCAGCATCTACCGTTCTCTTCTCCGGGAACAGTACCTCCCTCCTCACAGACTGGAGCAGGTTCGTATTGAGCGATTCAAGAAACTGGCCCTGCGCGCCATTGACAACTCCAAATACTACCACCAGCGTCTCTCTGAGCAGCGTGAACTGATTGAAAAGATGCAATCTCTGGAACAGCTTTCCCTTCTCCCACTCCTGACTCGTGATGACCTTCAGCAGCATTACAAAGAGATACTCTGCCCGGTCGACAATACTGTTTACGCCGATTCATCGGGCGGTTCAACCGGAAGTCCGGTCAATTTCTATCATGACCGGGATTACCAGATGTTTGCTCGCGGGCTGCATCTTCTTTTCATGTCCTGGATCGGGGTCAGCTACGGTGACCGCACCGGTATCTTCTGGGGGGCGGATCGGGATTTTAAGGAAGCCTCTTTTCGTGAAAAACTGGATGCCAGGATTGACCGGATCATGGCTCTGAACTCGTTCAATGTTGACGAGATTTCAATGGATAGCTTTTTGCGCCAACTTGAACAGTTTAACCCGACTTATATCTACGGCTATGCCTCTTCGCTGGCCCTGGCCGCCGAACGGATCAACCAGCTCAAACTAACCGGCATACGCCCCAAAGCGGTCCGATCTTCGGCAGAAATGCTCTATGAGAGCCAGCGCCAGGTGATTGAGCAGGCCTTTGGAACCAAGGTCTACAACTTTTATGGCTCCCGGGAAATAAACAATCTGGCCGCCGAGTGCGCCGCTCACGAAGGAATGCATGTGATGGCTTCCGGTCGGATCATTGAAGTTGTCGATGACAACGGCCAACCTGTTCCGGATGGAGAGCAGGGGAACCTGGCTGTGACGGATCTGACCAACTTGAGTTTTCCGTTCATTCGGTACCTGACCGGCGATATGGGGACACTCAAGAGCGAATCCTGCTCCTGTGGAATTTCCTATCCGCTGCTGGCCGGTCTGGCCGGACGTTCTTCGGATATTATCTCTTTCAACGGTCTTCATATCCACGGGGAGTACTTTACCCACCTCTTCTATGCCCAGCCGCTGGTCAAACAGTTTCAGGTCATTCAGGAAGAGGCTGATCTTTTGGTCATCAAGATTGTCTTGAGATCAGGCGAACTTGACACCCAGCCACTGCTTAACCAGATCACTGAGAAGGTTGGCCCGTCTGTACGGATTGAAATTGAATTTGTAGATAGTATTCCGCCTTTGAAATCAGGCAAGTTCCGATTCACTATTAACAACTACAACAACCGGAGAAAGGTATAACAGAGACGGTGCTGCTAATCTCCATAAAACCGGGAAAACTCGCCGAGACATCAAACGGTCTGAGCGAGAAACGGGCAAGCTTTACTGTCGGTGATAAGATCATCACGATTGAGGTTGACCAACCCTATGGCTTTGTAACGAAGCAGGGAGACCGGATTATTGCCGGTGAATCGCTCTGTCCTCCTGATGACAGCGCCATCCGCACTCTCGTCACACATCTATCAAAGAAATCAGATAACACCCATCTCGGCTATGGAATCTATTTCGCGGCTTTCTTTGACAAGTCAGCCGAACGATTGTCTCTCTACAACTCAGTGAGTTCCTCCCGCCCCTATTACATTTATCAGGGAACAGACCACTGGGTGCTATCAACTTCGCTCCGCGCCATGCGAAATCATGGGGTGGATTTGCAACTGAATGACAACGCTCTGCCGGAGTTGCTGATTTATCGCTTTGTTTCAGCGCCCAACAGCCTGGTTAAAGACATTAGCACCATGCCCGGCGGTGAATCGATGGAACTTGACCTGAATAGTATTCGCGTTGTATCCCGTCGCTCTTATGATTTCCGAATACCAGATGAGTCACAGGTATCAGACGTGACCGATTCCTGGCAAAAAGCGGAACAGATTCTGACTTCTAATATCTCTGACTCCCTTCAATCATCATCGCAACCCGGAATGCTGTTGAGCGGCGGACTTGATTCTTCGCTGCTGGGTGTTCTGGCTGTCAAGGGGGGGCATCAGCCGGACTCTGTCTCCTCCGGCTTCTCTTTTGCCAACAAGGATGATCTTGAAGCCGAGTATGCTACCACGGTGGCGAATCATATCGGCGTGAAGCACAGGCTTTTTGAAGGGAACGAAGAACTATACCTGCGCGGGCTGGTTGAAGCTGCCTACCATGCCGAAATGCCGCTCCACCATTTGCAGTCAGTAATGCTCTACCTCCTGTTCAAGGATGCCCGGACCAGAGGGAACGATCTCTTTTTGTGCGGCGAAGCTGCCGATGGACTTTTTGGGAACGACGCCCACCAGCGATGCCACAAGTTTGCGGCGCTCAACTCCCTGCTCAATATTCCGCCGTTGCGCGCTATGGTAAGAGCGGCTGTAAGCCTGAAACCAAATGACTACCGACTTTCATTTTTTTCTCATGAGTTTGGACCAAAACTGGACCATGACCGGCACTTCTTGTACAATCTTGGCCAGTACACCCAGCTCTCGCTGGTGAGTGAGCTGTTTGGATATGATCTTTCGCAGGTGGTTGGTTCGCACAAGCAACTCATGCTCCCCTTTGAAAAGCAGCCTTTGCTGAATAAGATATCGATCATCTCGTTGCTATGCGAAGGCTCCGTGACCATGTCGGTCTGGAGTAAACTGGCCGAGGGAGTTTCGCTCCGGATTGCCTATCCTTTCGCGGCCGAGAATCTGATCGACCATGTCAATGGAATTCCCTGGAATCAAAAACTTATTGAGCCAAAGTTCCTTATCCGAGAAATCTTACGGGCCAATCGTTTCAAAGAGGAGTTTATCTCCCGCCCCAAACGGAGTTTTGGTTTTCCGGCCAATTTCTGGGCTCTGCCCGGAAAGCTGTTCCAACCACTGGTGGAGATGGTTTCCGAGAAATTTGATAGGGGGATGCTCAACCGACTGCAGAAAGCGGATATGTCACACGCCATGCTCCTCTGGAACCTTATCAATGTCTACCTGTTTGAGACCTTAGTTATAAAAGATGCCGATCAGGTAGCTTTTGGCGATGACCTGCTGTCCCGGTACCGAAAAATGAACGAGAGAAAATCCGCATGAAGATCATTGTTCTTGACGAGGAATTCCCCTGGCCGCTTAACACCGGGAAACGGATTCGAAGTTTTAATCTTCTTGAGCGGATCGCCTCCCGTCATGAGCTTCACTACCTCGCCTATGGGGATGACCGGTCAGATTCATATCATGCGCTGCATAAAGCAGGTATGAATCCAGTGTCAGTTGCGTCAGGAATTGCGCCCAAAAGGGGAATCAAATTTTATTGCCGGTTGGGGCTTAATCTTTTCAGTCCCGAACCGTATATAGTCAGTTCCCACTACTCATCCCTGTATCAGCAAGCCCTGGACAGACTGGTTAAAGAGATCAGACCCGACATGATTATCTGTGAGTGGACACCGTACGCGGAATTCGTCAAGAATCGATATGACTGTAAAAAAATTATTGTCGCTCACAACATTGAGTCGACCATCTGGCAGCGCTACTACGAGAACGAGACCAATCCGGTCAAAAAATGGTACATCCGAAAACAATGGAAGAAGGTCCTTCGGTTTGAAACCAGGGCGCTCAAGTGGGTCGATGGATTTACCGCCGTCTCCAAAGAAGAGCAGTCGGAACTCGACCGACTGGCCGGGGAGATACGGTCAGAGGTAATCGACAACGGCGTTGACCTGGAGTTTTTTGAAAGCGGTAACAGCCTCCCCTCCGGCAAGGAGTTGGTCTTTACCGGTTCCATGGACTGGCGACCAAATCAGGATGCCGCCGTTTATTTTGCCCAGGAGATTTACCCGTTGCTCAATCAGCTTGATCCGGAGATTACCGCTACCTTTGTGGGACGCAACCCCCCGGATCATGTTACTCGTCTGAGCGAGACCGAAGGAATCACAATCACCGGTACAGTCGATGACGTCCGACCCTATATCGAGCGGGCCGCCGCCTACATTGTCCCTCTGAGAATAGGGGGCGGGTCACGCCTTAAGATACTGGAAGCGCTGGCTATGAAGAAGGGGGTCGTGTCAACTTCGATAGGGGCCGAAGGACTCGAAATAACCGATGGTCAGGAGATTGTTCTGGCCGACTCTCCTTCTGACTTTGTCTCGGCCATCGCCAACCTTCTGCAGGATCGGCAACAGGCGGTTGCTCTGGGCGAGGCCGGGAGAAAGCTGGTAGAAAAAAGATATGGATGGGACTCCCTGGCTGAGCGTCTGAGCCGGTTTGTCCTCTCGTTGGTGGAGCAGAAATGAATATCCTCCACCTGCGAAGCTCTGAGTTTTATGGCGGACCGGAACGGGCCATTCTGGGACAATGCAAATTCTACAAAAAGGCTCGCTTAGTCTGCGCTTCGTTTGTGCGCCCCGGCAAGTCATCCGATTTTCTTGCCCGGTGCGCAGAAACCGGGGTCAAGACCGTTCCGATTGAAGATTCTTTTACCGGCGATTTCCGAGTTATCGGACGTCTGGCCAGGCTAATGAAGTCCGAGCAGATTGATATCCTTGTCTCGCATGATTACAAGGCCAACTTTTTTGGCCGTCATGCGGCCAAAAAATGCTCCGTCAAACAGATTGCTCATTTCCGCGGGCGCACCACTGAGGACAATAAGGTCCGTCTGTACAACAAACTCGACAATTACCTCCTCCGCAAGATTCTACATATACTGGTCGTCTCTGAAAAATCACGCGAAGTTGTAATTGCAATGGGAGTTGATCCCGGAAAAATCATTGTCGTCCCCAATGGCTTTGATCTGGCCAAGGCTTCGGCTACCTCTGATCGCAATCGGAGTAAAGAAGAACCGGTCAGGATGGTTGCCGCCGGAAGATTCAGCAGTGAAAAAGGGTATGACATTCTGATAGACGCTCTGGCTCTGGTCAAAAAGAAGGGGCCTGACTTCCGAGTGGAGCTTTATGGCGAAGGACCGGAAGAATCCAATCTGAAAAATCTCGTCCACCGTCATGGACTGGACGATCACGTCTCTTTCTGCGGCTTTGTGCCCGACCTCCTGCCCATATTCAGGCAGGCCGATCTGATGCTTCTCCCCTCCCGCTCCGAAGGCATGCCGAATGTCGTACTGGAGGCATGGTCACAGCAGCTAGGTGTGGTTGCCGCCGCGGTTGGCGGCCTTCCGGAGATGATTCAGTCAGGCCATAACGGTTTGCTGGTAACACCGGAAGACAGTTCTGATCTGGCCGATAAGATAATTGAGGCCATAACAGACCGCAGCCGCATGTATGAATTTGGCCGTCTCGGATATGAGACTCTCGTTGAGCGCTACAGTTTTGAACGACAGGCCGTCCTGCTGGCCGAAATATACAATAGGATACTGACTAACGCATGAATGCTAAGGCCGACAAAAAGATACGAATCGCTTACCTGATAAATCACTTCGGCAAAGGGGGAGGCACAGAAAATCAACTGGCCATTCTTATCCGAAACATTGATCGGACCCGGTTTGAACCTCACCTTTTGATAATGAAACCGTTGTGGGAAGAGGTCAATCTTGATTTTGGCTGCAAGGTAACTTTTCTCAATACAACCAGCTTCCTCTCGTTAAAATTCCCGGCTGTCTTGTGGCGCCTGGTTCGCTACCTGAGACAGCACCGGATTGATATTATTCAGATGTTCTTTTTTGATGCGCGCATTCTTGGCGTGATGGCCGGAAAACTGGCCGGGATAAAGAGAATTGTAGCCAGCAGAAGAGATTTTGGATACAATCTGCCGGACAATCGCCTGTCAGTTTTGAGATTCCTGCGCCGGTTTGTAGATTATATGCTGGTTAATGCCCATCGGGTCAAATCTATGGTTGTCGAAAAAGAACTCTTCCCGGCGGAACGCATTACTGTCATCCACAACGGGGTCGAGCTGGACTCCAACGGCGGCAACGATCCCCTGGAGGAGCAGGGCATCACTCTTGATGATTCACGACCGATTCTCGGAATGGTGGCCAATCTCAGGCCGGTCAAGCGGATAGATCGTTTCATTGATGTCGCATCCCGTCTCAAGCGGAAGGATGTGCAGTTCGTTTTGATTGGATGGGGACCGGATCCGGAAAAATACTGGCAGATGGCCCGGGAGAAGGGAATCATGGATAGAATCTCAACCGCCCACATCGTCCATGATATTGATCTGATCATCAAGCGGTTTGATGTCGCCCTGTTGACTTCGCAGTCTGAAGGTCTCTCCAATTCTCTGATAGAATATTGTCTTTGCGGGAAACCGGCTGCCGCCTTTGATATTGGCGGCAATGCCGAGATTCTGGAAAACGATGTTACCGGTTACATTATCGAAGATGGCGACACCACAACTATGGCGGAAAAGGTTGACTACCTGCTGGACCACCCGGATATTGCCGCCGAGATGGGCCGGAAATCAGCCGAGCGCGCTAAGGAGATGTTCGGCGTCTCCAAAATGGTCAGCTCCACCGAAGATTTTTATAAAATGATCATGCAATCAAACAAAGATAGAAAGACGGCCGTTGTCGAGGAGAACCATGTCCCCGGATAAGAGTACTATGAAGCTGCTGGGGATTGACTATGGTGATCCGTACGACATCAGTACGTTTTCAGGCTCATCATATCATATCTGGACGACCTTGAAAAACAAGGTTGATCTTGTCCAGGCCATCACCCCGTATCCTGCGCGAGCAATAACAACCCTGTTCAAACTGGCCGCCTTTCGTCCTTCGGCTCAGAAATGGCGAGCCAACTGGCGACGCTCTATTAGATTTAAGAATTACATCTCTAAAAAAGCGGCTGCTATCGTCTCGGAAAAATATGCGGGGAAAATCGATGCCACTCTTCAAATTGGCGCGTACTATGACATCTCCGGAGCGTTTGACGGTGTGAAGGGGCTGCTGGCCGACAACAACTGCGCCATAACTCAGAGAACCAATATCAACTTTCAATCATCGGACGCCGTCTACCAAAGACAGTTTCAATTTGAAAAACGAGTTTACAATTCCATGGATAGAGTTTTCTGCTTTAGCAGCTTTCTGGCCGATTCAATGGTAGAGGATTTTTCCGTTCCCAGAGAAAAAGTGAAAGTGGTTCATGCCGGTATCAACACCGATGAAAAACTGCTGAACTGCCCTGACAAAGATTACAACCGGCAGACAGTCCTCTTCTCCGGTTATGACTTCGTTAACAAAGGGGGGATGGTTCTGCTGGAGGCGTTTGCAAGAGTACGCAAGGCCCTCCCCAAAGCTAAACTAATTCTGCTGGGACCAACGCTGGCTTCGGTCCCCGAAGGGGTATTGAACCATGGTCCGCTGTCAAAAAACAACCCGGATCAACTGGCCAAAATAGTCGAGAGCTACCGGCAGGCGACTCTGCTTGTGCTTCCTACCTTTGCCGATGCTTACCCGAATGTGGTCCGCGAAGCTATGGCGGCAAAACTCCCCACGATAGCCAGCCGGACCGGCTCTATACCGGAGATGATCACCGACAATGAAACCGGATTTCTTGTCCCCATGCGTGATGTGGATACCCTGGCTGCAAAGATGATTGAACTGTTGAGTGATCCGGACAGGTGTCGCACTATGGGGGAAACCGCCTACCGGGAGTACCGCAGCAAGTTCCGCTGGGATACAGTCTGCGATCGGATGATTGGAGAACTTGAACCGCTGGTAAATAAGCATGATTGAGAACTGCCTGCTATGAAACGCAAACTGATTGAGTCTTTCTTTTATCTGTGCAATCTGATCGGGTTGAATTGGGTTTTTCGGAGGATAAATGCGGACAAGATTCGCATTCTCATGTACCACGGCGTTTCCAAAGAGAGATTCCCGGAAGGCTACTGGCTCCTGATCCATCTTCCTGAATTTGAGAAGCAGATGAACTACCTGGGCAGGAAGTACCATACTATTGCCGGCTCAGACTTAATAAGCAGTAACCAACCGCCCGAGAATGCTGCCGTTATTACCTTTGATGATGGAATGCGCAATGTTTTTGAAAACGCTGTTCCCGTGCTCCGCCAACAGAATCTTTCCGCAGTCTGTTTTGCCGTACCCGGCCTATCTGAACGGGAAGAGCAGATTGCCACTTCTGAGATATTTGATCTCATCATGAAAACAAGAAAGCAGGGAATTGATCTCTCTGAGTATGAGTTGGGCAAGTTGGAGTTTCCGCCCGATCTTGACGTCCGCACCCGGATAGGGATTGATCTCAATGGGAGACTCAAACTTCTCCCCTTCTCAGTGACGAAGAGTGTCGTCCAATTACTTCGTACAGAATTGAAATCTGAATCGGACCGGCCCAGCCCGTTCCATCTCATGACCAAAAAACAGCTGGTAAAATTTGCTTCCGACCCACTCTTTGAAATTGGCGGCCACACTCAGAATCATGTCACCCTCTCCTCTACAGATGAGAACCAGCAAGTAGATGAGATTACCTCCTGCCTGAAAACTCTCCGGGAATGGGGGATTGAGCCGATTCCCCTTTTCTGTTATCCTTCGGGCCGCTTCAACAGCGCCACCCTGACCGCCTTGAAAAAGGCTGGTATCAAAGCGGCTGTGTCCACCACCGATGGCCTTCAGGATAGATCGGGGAATCGGTACGAAATGAAGCGGGTGTCAGTCGGGATTGATACCGGGATCAATGAATTCAAAGCGAGGCTCTCCGGCCTCTACTACGCATTGATGGGAGAGACAAAGTGAATAGCCAGCCTTCAGATAGAGATTCCTTAGAGGTCACTTTTGAATTGATTCAGGAGTTTGATGCAGTCACGCCTCTATCAGACGACTGGAATAGACTGGTTGACAATCAGCCGTTCAAATCCATCTACCAGACCTGGGAGTTTCACAAAGCTTGGTGGCAGGCATTTGGACATGACTACCATCTCTACTTATTGGCTGCCCGGCGCGGCACTGATCTCGTCACCATTGTCCCCCTTGTCAAGAGCGCTGATTCCAGCGAAAACCTACTCCAGTTTTGGGGAGCGCCTAATTTTGACTACCATGATTTCATCGGGGAGAATACACCGACAGTTGTCCGTTCTGTCTTGCACTTTCTAAATCAGAACCGATCTGACTGGGACAGTATCAAGTTTGACCAAATCAGTGAAAGATCAGACACGCTGGCAAATCTCAGGCAGGAAGCTGATGATATGAAACTATCCTGGGTAGACCGTGAGACCGACCGGTGCTTCTATTTTGCGTTTGACGGCCCCGAAGATAAACAAGCCGAGTTCACACTCCGTAAAGGGAGTAATTATAAAAAGGCGGTCAATCACTTTAATCGAATGGGCGGCTTTGAACTCAGACGGATTGACAGTCTTGCCGAAGCCGAAGGGCTTCTGCAGCATCTCTTTCATTTGCACATTGACAGATGGAACGGTACGCCTTCTCCAAGCAAATTCTGTTCGTCTGACAATCGTGCCTTCTATTCGGAGCTACTCCGGCATCTCTGGGACAAGAATCAAATATTCCTGATGCTGCTGGCCGTCAATCAGGTGCCGGTGGCTTGCTCGCTGAGCTTTGAGTTGGATAGTACCATCTACCAGTACACGTTCAGCTACAGTTCCTTTTTTGCCAAACGATCTCCCGGCGCTTTCTTTGTGACTCTTCAATCGCAGTCGCTTGTTCAATCCGGATACAAACTGGATTTTTGTCGCGGGTCGCAGGAATATAAATCAGAAATTGCCACACAAAGTTTTGGAAATTACCAGTTTCAACTATATGCGTCCAACCGTGCCGCTTTTGTCGACAGATTATACGAGAAGACCAAACGGTCAGGAGCGGTGCAAAAGCTGCTTGCCAATCCGAAGTTCATGAAAAGGAAGTATGCCTTTGATTCTCTGGCCGCCAGACATGGCCAGCTGGGTGCGCTGCTTCGGCTCTTCTCTTCGGAACCAACGGAAAGAGCAGTATCAGACTTGAGAGTATATACTGTCAGTAGTCCGGAGAGGACTTTCGAAAACCAGGGGAAATTTGAACTATTTGAGGCCAAGCCAACCGATGATTTCTACCTGGCCTCATTCATGGGAACCGTTGATGAATCTCCGGAGCTTGAACAGCTCAGAGCACAATTCCGCCAGGGGGACCGTTTCTTTGGGATAAAGTACCATGGTTTTCTGTTGGGAACGGGCTGCCTCAAATCAGTCAATCCGAACAGGACTCCGCCAGCCGGCCCTGACCTGCCGGAGATGACCACGCACCTTATCTGCGATCTGGTCATCGCCCGGACCGATATGGAGTTGGAATTGACGCAATATCTGCTCTCCCATATTCTTGCTCATGCACCCAAAACAGGGTGCAGCCTCCTGCTGGATGCATCCCGAGAGATTCATGCTGAATTGGAAGCATCCCTTCTTTTGAGCCCCTCCCGATAGACGCTGTTCAATCCCTTTACTATTGCTTCGTTCTTGTTCAAAACTTGAGCAATCCGGTCCAATATTAACCCTGCTGGAGAAGATTTCATATTGACTTAACTATAAGTATGATTTGTAGTTAAGCTAATCAGACGGGTACTGGCAGGCTTCTTGATAGTCTAAACTAAGTTATCGTGAGTTATTTCCGATAATTTGTAACAGGTTTACAGACACGGACATTTGAGCAAAAAGAGATGCCGAATATTTTGGGTTTTCCCGGAAAGTTCGGCCATTTTTGACTGGCATTAGTGTACAAAAGGTGCTTACTTTAAGCCGCGTAGAGTCAAAAATAATGTCGTTTTTCATGCCTGAATGTTCTGCGATCAAAGACGAAAAACTACTGAGGAAGACTGATGATGACAAGACGGATTCTTGCTGTTCTAACCATACTGTTGACATTGACAATTGCGGCCAAAGGCGCGCAGATTAATATCAACAGCGCCGCCGACCTCCCCTACCGGGCCAACTCCGGTGATACGATTAATCTTCCCGGTGGAGTACTTAATCTGCCTCCCAGCAACCAGGCCATTGGGGTTCTCAATTCCACTTACTACTACAGTATTGTTGGCGGTAGTGGCGTGAACGATGTTCGTGTCAATTTCAACGGCACCACGGTCAACATTGATGTTGGCGGCGGAGCTTCCAGCTCCCACCAGTGCGGTATTATTCTTCGCGGTGATCTAAACTCAACTGACAACAACTCGGTTATCGGACCGGGGGCCATCATCAGAAATGTAGGACCCGGATCAGATTCCGGTGATGAGAACAAGTGTCTGATCATAGCCTATGACAGAAACACTCTGGTACAGGACATGGATTTTGTCACGGACGGTGACAACGGCATAGCCGTTGAGGGTGAGGTTAATGGCTACAACACCCGCTTTATCAATTGCACCTTCACGTCCAATTCCAACAGCTTCAACGACCGTCAGTATTTCAGTTCGGGTGGACTCAAGTTGTCCAAGCCCAACCAGAACTACATGGCTGGTCCCGGGCAGTTCCAGTATGTCGTGGAAGACTGTGCGGTTCTCAACAGCCCGCACTTTGGCCTGGCTCTGTATGACTCCAAAGCGCTTATCTCCCGTTGTTCTGTCTCTGTTGACGCTCAAAATGTCAAGTATGACACACTCCCCTGTTTTGATGGTGGAGACTGCGGCGTCGGGCGCTCCTCGGCCAACTCTTACTCAATTATCTGCAATTTCTCCAAACCGGGTTCTGAAATTCATGACAACGTCATTACTTCCGGCCGTAACCATGGAGGCAGCCGCGGTATATTCATAGAGAACTCTACCACCACCGCCGCTGATCCTGTCCGCATTTACAACAACCGCCTTTATCTCAACGCCGGTCCGGATGGTGAAAACCAGGTTGGCTGGCTGCGCGGGATAAGACTGCGTACTCTTGACAACGGTTATCACCTTGACCATATCTATGTTTATGACAACCATATCGAAGGCTGGGTGGATGATGATCCGCAGACCACGGCCATTGGTGAAAACGCGGTCATGCTTCAATGGGGACTTGGCGGACCGGATGCCGGTTATGGCAACCTGAGGATGGAAAGAAATACGGTCATCTGCCGCTCCCTGACCGGTAACACCACTGGTATTGCGGCTGGCTATTGTGTTTTTGAAGGTGAAGGGATTACCACCGTCAATGCGGTCATTCAGAACAACCACTATTATTCCAGTGACTATGTTGTCTGGCCGGTTGACCTGAACAATGCCGGTTCGGCCCATGACCTTAAGTTTATTGGTGACACCCTCTCTTTCCTTCCCCCCGGTGACTCCGGAATTATGACCAACCCGGTCACCTGGCGAGTGGGTAACTACCTTCAGGATTCATGGGACATTATCGGGCGCGACTGCGTCTATCTCGATGGCGCTTCCGACACCAATATTGTCTTCCACAACTCAAGCACCCATGAGATTGCGCTTGAAAGGACAATCAATGTCGCCGCTGTCGGTGACAACGGTCTTTGGGTTGATGGCGCCCAGATAACAGTAACCGATGGCTACGGACGTAATGTCATTTTCGGCACCGCCAACGGCGGTGTTATTAGTGGCGTGGTAACCTATTGGTATGAGTCAAACAACAATTCGGATTCAACCGGGTTTAATGATTTCACCTTTGCTGTCAGCAAGGATGCTGCTTCCAATAGCAGCGCCGGCACGGTTATGTGGGATACTAAGACCGTTACCGTAAGTCTTCCGGGGGTCAACGGAACGGTTACACCCGGAACAGACCCTCTCTCCAATGTATACAATTTCTCGGCTGAGGTTCTGGCCCTGGATTATAGTGGCGAAACGGACTCGGTCGAAGTCAGCTTTTCTTCGGGATCAGACACAGAGCCGGATAGTGTGATTTTCTGCTACTCAACCTCCGGATATCCGGACAGCGCTTCCGGTAATCGTCGTTCCTTTTCCTATGGTACTTCGACAAACTACCTTGAGCGACTGATTCTGGACGTGAATGATCCTGACTCTCTGTACTTCTCATACTGGACCAAAAAGAACGGCGCACCGGACCAGTTCTCTTCGCGCGGCCAGTTTGCTGTTTATGTCGTTGATCTGGTTGCTCCGGCGCGGGTAGACTCCCTATATGCTGAACCGGGACCGGCAACCGGAGCTCTTGATTTTATCTGGGAGGCAACCGGGGCCGATGGCCAGACCGGGACTGCTTCGTATGACAGTATTCGCTATTCAACTTCGGCCATAACGGCCGGGAGCTGGGCGCTCGCCTCGGTTTTACCCGGTCCACCGGGACCCAAACCCTCGGGTGCGTTCGACACGGTAACAATTGCCGGGCTTACGCCAGGCGATTATTATTATGTCGCCATACGTGCTTATGACGCGGAGAACAATCCTTCGCCTCTCGCTACTACCTCGGGCTTTGCCCGAGGTATTTTGGTTCCGGGAACAACCGGAGATACAATTGTATTCGGCAACGGCAGTGTAACCCTGTTGGCCGCCACCGTCCCATCCTACCATACTCTGCATTATGAATTTGAGCTTTCAGCTGACAGCAATTTCTCAAACCCGCAGCCAGAGACCGATTCGATCTATGGAGCTTTTGCCGAAGCATCCTATTCCGGTCTGGACAACGCCGCCACTTACTACTGGCACTGCCGGGCGGTCGCCGATGATGCCTCTGAAGCCAGTGTCTGGTCCGGGACCAGGGCCTTCAGTATCAGCAGCGGCTATATAAATTCAGCCCCACCGGTACCTGTTGCCTACTACGAAAATGGCCTCAAGGCCTTTGTTGAGTTGCAGCCTTCGCTGATGGTGCAACAGATTACTGATCCGGATGGTGACAGCGTCACCTATTTCTTTGAACTGTATGATGCCACCCACACAACTCTGCTGGCTTCATCGGCGGCCATCACGGCCGACTCCGCCCTGGTTGTCTGGACTGTTCCCGATTCCCTGTCCGACAACACGGTCTATGGCTGGCGGGCGCGGACCTTTGATGGGGAACTCTATTCTGCCTGGTCCGGATATGAGGATATCACTATCAGCACGCTTGGATCGGGTAAGTCGGCAACGGCTGAGAGGATAATCAGCTATCCCAACCCGGTTCACTATTCACAGACCGCCGAAGTCACTTTTAACCTTCCTGAAGATGAGGATGTTGATCTTCTCATTCAGTCAATTTCCGGCGAGACAGTTCTGGTCAAGTCCGGCCTTCGGGGGGATTATGTCTGGAACTTGCAGAACGGTTCGGGGCATGAAGTGGCCGTTGGTATCTATTTGTGGTATGCATCGCCGAACAAAGGGCAGGGGAAGATCATGGTCAAACCATGACGCACGGTTATTGATTTAGCGCGGAACAAACGAATTTCAAAGGACTGCTTTGGCACCAACTTCCGAGGCAGTTTTTTTTGTGCAGGCCATTCTGCGATACTGCCCGGTAGTTTTCCGCAAAGGACTGGCCAACTGAGTTCAACAATTCACGTCCCCCTGAGCTTAGTCGAAGGGCGACTCTCTAACGAGAAGAACTCAGTAGAGTAACCAGCCCCTCCGCCACCACATCGTACCCCGCTTCATTCAAATCTATCGGGCCCGCGGCGTAGCCAGCCTTTAGATTGCCGTTTTCGTCAACCACCAACTGGTACATATCAAGCAGAACAAACTCTCTTTCGGCAGCGTATGAACGCAGCCATTCATTCTGTTTCACCAGTGAGTCTGTCACTATGTAGTTCTCATACTGATCAGCCCCCGCCTCCAGCGGGATCATGGTTGCCAATACCGGTTTGATCTGGTG
>JARGFS010000049.1 GCA_029211095.1 bacterium
ATATGAGCATGAGTCAGGATGACTGCGTCTACATCGGCGGCCGCGAACGGGAGTTCTTCCCAGTTCTTCTGGCGCATCTCCCGTCGTCCCTGAAACATCCCGCAGTCAATCAGGATACTGCGATCATTAACGGTCAAGAGATACTTAGAGCCGGTAACGGCCTTGGCCGCGCCATGTATGCCAAGTGAGATCAAACGGTGACCGCCTTTGAAAGGGAGTCAGTAATAAAGAGCTCTCTTAGGATACTCCCTCGCCGAGCTACCGTGCTATACTTGTTCTGCAAAGAATTCCTCGATAGGGTGCTCCATTGAGACTCCCATGCAGATTCCGAGAGACCGGGCGGTAGCCAGAACAGGATTGGCGGCAGCTATTTTTCGCTGTTTACCGGCCACGTCTTCGATTGGCACTGAGCCCATTTGATTTCCGTGCAGCCCAACCATCTGTCCGCTCTTACCCTGGGCGACCAGGTGAACGGCCTCAACTCCAAACCGGGTTGCCAGTATCCGGTCATAGGCGGTCGGAGAACCTCCCCGCAGGAGATGCCCCAAAATGGTGACGCGACATTCAATATTGGTTAGCCCTTCAATCTGCGCCGCAACTTGATGGGATATCCCTCCCAGCCGGATAGCATCGGGAGAATTAGCCACGATCCGACTGACAACCATTTCCCCGCCCATCTGACGGGCACCTTCACCCATCACGACAATTGAGAAGTTCTTCCCCTGGGCATTGCGCGACTTAACAGCATCGCAGATAGCTTCTATATCGTAAGGAATCTCCGGCACCAGAATGATATCTCCGCCGCCAGCTAACCCGGAGTATAAGGCCAGCCAACCGGCATACCGTCCCATAACCTCAATAATCATGACCCGGTGGTGGGATTGCGCCGTGGTGTGGATTTTGTCGACAGCATCGGTGGCCGTGGCCAGAGCCGAGTCAAAGCCGAAAGTTACGTCTGTTCCCAAAAGATCATTGTCTATTGTCTTTGGTACTCCGATAACCGGAAGCCCCTTTTCGATCATGCCGGCCGAAGCGGCCATCGTCCCATCACCGCCAATCGCAATGATGGCATCAAGACCGAGCGCCTCGTAATTTCGAATTCCCTGGCTGGATCGATCCAGGTAGATATACTCCTCCCCTTGCAGGACCGGGAATCGGAACGGATCAGCCCGGTTGGAGGTCCCTAAGATAGTACCTCCGAGAGCAAGAATGCCCGAAGCATCCTTGAGGGAGAGTTCCCGGTACTGGTTTTCAATCAGCCCTTCATAGCCATCTAAGAAGCCAATCACGTCCATATCGTATTCATTTTGGGCCGTCTTCACTACCGCCCTGATGACCGCGTTCAGTCCAGGGCAATCCCCCCCTCCAGTCAGGACTCCAATTCTCTTTGTTCTACTTACCATATACTGCCTATAGTCGATTTTAGTCGGCGAGGAAAGTAAAATCCGCTCCGACCCACTTATTATTATTTATTGATAACATATTCGACCAGCCGAGAGTTTCTCTTAACGTCAAAGAATTCTTTCACTTAGAGCACCAAACAGGCGCTGAAGTCTAAAATATTTGTTGCTTGGAACGATAATGAGTATAAATAGTCTAACTAAACTAAAACTTGAGAATCGAGATCAGTTCCTTATGCAAGTACGCCAGTTTTTTGTCCTCCCCAAGCTCCCTGAGAAACTTCTACCTTTGCAGGAGATGTCACAGAACCTCTGGTATTCCTGGAACTGGGAATTAGTCAAACTGTTCATTCGTCTTGATCCCGAGATGTGGGAACAATGCAACCAGAATCCGGTCGAGATGCTGGCGCGGCTCCCTCAGGAAGCGTTGGAAAAGGCAGCAGCCGATGACGCCTTCATTGCCAGCCTGGCTCGTACTTACGAGAAGTACGAACAGTACCTGAATCGAAAGAAGTGGTTCCATTTCAAATATGGTGACCTGGAGAATCAGACGATAGCCTATTTCTCTCTGGAGTATGGTCTGGACACCAGCCTCCCCGTCTACTCGGGTGGTCTGGGAGTTTTGTCCGGCGATACGCTAAAGTCTGCATCTGATCTCGGTATCCCGATGGTAGCCGTGGGACTTCTATACCGCTATGGCTATTTCAGGCAATTTCTATCGCGTGATGGCTGGCAGCAGGAGAAGTACGAAGAGAACGACTGGTATCACATGCCGGTTCAGCTGGTCAAGAATGAACAAGGTGACCCCCTGAGGATTACGGTGGATTTGGATGGGTCACCGGTTCATCTCCAGGTCTGGAAAGTTAAGGTCGGCCTCATTCCGCTCTACCTGCTGGACACCAACATTCCGGAGAACTCAACCAAGAGCCGCGAGATCACCTCTGTATTGTACGGCGGGGACAAAGATATGCGCATCCGACAGGAAATCGTTCTCGGCGTGGGCGGCGTACATGCTCTTCGAGCCATGAACATCATACCGGATGTCTATCACATCAATGAAGGACACGCATGGTTCTTGAGCCTGGAACGAATTCGCCGCCTGATGGGGGAGCACGGACTTAGTTTCCGGGAAGCTTCACAGCACCTGTGGGCTACGACAGTCTTTACCACGCACACCCCGGTTCCGGCCGGAAATGAGCGTTTTGATCCGGTCCTGGTGCACCGCTACCTCGGTCGCCAGGTATCAGAACTGGGAATCCCCTGGAAGGAATTCCTCAATCTGGGCCGAGTTGTTCCGGATGATGAATCCGAGCAGTTCTGCATGACGGTCGCCGCCTTGAAGTATGCCGCTTTTGCCAACGGAGTCTCAAAGCTGCATGGCGAAGTCTCAAGGGAAATGTGGCACAATATCTGGCCGAATCTGCCCACCGAAGAAGTCCCGATAAAATCGATTACTAATGGTGTCCACCCCTCCTCCTGGATATCCCATGACCTGCATGATCTGTATGAATCCTATTTTGGTCCGCGCTATGTAGAGCGGCCCGGCGCACCCGAATGCTGGGAGAAAATCCATAAGGTGCCGGATGCGGAACTCTGGCGAGTCCAGAACCGGAGACGTGAGAGACTCGTATTTTTCTCACGCAAGCGAGTCCGCCAGCAGCTTCTCCGGCAGGGCGGTTCCCAAATTGAGATTCAAAGAGCGGAGCAGTTACTGGACCCACAAATCCTGACAATCGGCTTCGCCCGTCGTTTCTCAACGTACAAGCGAGGCAACCTGATTTTCAGTGATCTGGAACGCCTGGCCCGAATTGTTACCGATCCGCATTCCCCCATGCAATTCCTGATTGCCGGAAAAGCTCATCCGCTGGATAATCCGGGCAAAGAGATTATCAGACAGTTGATCGGCTTTGCCAAAGATGAGATGTTTGAAAATAGGATTATCTTCCTCGAAGATTATGACATCAATCTCGCCCGATACCTTGTCCAGGGTGTTGATGTCTGGCTGAACAACCCGCGCCGACCGCAGGAGGCCTCGGGGACATCGGGGATGAAAGCGGCCATGAATGGAGCTTTGAATCTTTCCATTCTGGATGGGTGGTGGGTTGAGGGGCACAGCAACGAAACCGGATTCAAAATTGGAAATGGCGAGGAGTACGAGAGTGTTGAACGCCAGGACCTTCTTGATTCAGAAATGCTGTACAACACGCTTGAGCGCGAAGTCATCCCGCTGTTCTATGATCGCAATGAGATCGGACTACCGGCCGGATGGATCGCCAAAATGAAAGCCTCGATTCAGATGGCCGGTCAGCAATTCTCGGCCCAGAGAATGGTGAGAGAGTATGCCGATGAGTTCTATGTCAGCGCCCTGAAGACGGGTAACAAAATGAAAGCTGACAACTTTGCCCTGACCCGCTCGGTCACCGCCTGGGTTGATCGCATGGCGGCCAGCTGGAATAGTATATCTATTGCCGCTGTAGAGGTCCCTAATCATGGTTCCACTATGTTTGTCGGTGAAAAACTGCCCGTGACGATTAAGGTCTTTTTGGGGGAAATTGTCCCCGAAGATGTCAGTATCGAATTGATCTCTGGTCGCCTGAATTCTCAGGAGCAGATTCTGGATTACGAGCCCACACCCGCCACGCTTTCTGAAAGCGATCAGACCGAGGCCAAACCGGGTGAGTACTTGTTTACCGGTGAGGTCGTTTGTATTGAGTCAGGTAGATTTGGTATAACCGCTCGTATAATTCCGCACAACAAACATCTCCCGCACACTTTCAAACCAAAATTAATTACCTGGTGGTAATTTTTTCAAAATGCTGATGAATATCTGAACCTAACCGCAGTATATTCCGTAACATAGATTCATAGTCCGACGCTCGGTCAGTTTTGGCCGGGCGTTTGACTCGTGATAACTTTTTGCCGTTGTATAGGTTGGGATTAGCTTGACATATTGCCGCCGACTCAATTTATTCAGATCATTGTTAGTACACATTTATATATTTCATGGAGGAACCAATGAAAAAATCTCTTTTTAGCTTTGGAGCCATCCTGATCGTCTGTCTCATCCTGAGTTCGGGACCGGCGTACGGCTTTGACTTTTCAAAACTGGAGAATCAAGTTTCCGAGCACACTCTCGAAAACGGGTTAAAAGTACTCGTAATGGAGCGCCATCATGCCCCGGTCGTTTCATTAGTGACCTGGTGCAATGTCGGCTCAGCTGATGATCCCAAGGGCTACACCGGCCTGGCTCACATGTTCGAACACATGGCTTTCAAGGGCTCTTCTACTCTCGGGACCAAGGATATTGACAAAGAGCTGGAACTTATCGCTATCGAAGATTCCATTTTCATGGAGTTACGTACTGAGCGCAACAAAGGACGAATGGCTGATTCAGTCCGGATTGCGGCTTTGGAAAAATCATACGAAGAAGCGCGCGAAGCATCATATGAACTGGTCGTCCCCAACGAATTTGGAAATGTAGTCGACCGTGAAGGGGGCGTTGGTCTCAACGCGTTCACTTCCATGGATGTGACCGCTTACATGTACTCTCTTCCATCCAACAAGGCTGAGCTCTGGTTTGCTCTTGAGTCGGCCCGTTTCAAAGACCCGGTCTTGCGGGAGATGTACAAAGAGCGGGATGTGGTCGCCGAAGAGCGTCGGATGCGCATTGAATCCAACCCGATTGGTCGGTTGATCGAAGAATTCCAGGGATTGGCGTTTAAAGCCCATCCATACGGAGTAACCGGGGTAGGCCATATGAGTGACATAAATTTCTATTCCCGTCAGGAAGCAGATGCTTTCCGCAAGAAATACTATGTCCCCTCAAACATGGTTGTCTCTATCGTTGGTGATGTGAAGGCCAAGGACATTTTTAAGCTGGCCGAGAAATACTTTGGCGAAATCCCATACTCTCCCCCGCCCCCGCGCATTGCAACGGTGGAACCGGAGCAGATTGGAGAGCGCCGCATGGTAATCGAAGACCCCTCCCAGCCATTTTACATTGTGGGCTGGCACATCCCCGAAGGTACCCATCCCGACCGTCCGGCTCTTGACGCCCTGATCGATTATCTGGCCTCCGGACGTACCTCAATCCTGTATAAGAGACTCGTAAAAGAGCAAAAGGCCGCCTTACAGGTTGCCGCCTTTGCCGGATATCCCGGCGATAAGTATCCTTCCATGCTGGCCGCTTATGCCCTGCCGACAGCGGAGCATACCAACCAGGAGATTGAAGACGCAATATTCAAGGCTGTCGAAGAACTCCGCACCGAGCTTATCCCGGATGAAGAGGTCGCTAAGATTAAAGCTCGGGCCAAAGCTCAGTTCATCAACCAGATGGACAGCAACATGGGACTGGCCATGCAGCTGGCCACCTATCAAACCTCATGGGGCAACTGGAGAGAACTTTTCAGAACCCTGGACGGTATCAACGCCGTGACTGCCGAAGATATACAGCGTGTGGCCAAGCAGTACATGACCATGAAAAATCGCAACGTCGGCCAGATTGTAACCGAAGAAAGCTAAGCGGGAGATAGGACAATGAAGTATAGAATATTCATAACTGCCGCTACCCTCATTCTGGCGGCAATGATCTTGACGGTGACCGTCTCGGCTCAGGATGTTTCCAAGCTGAAATATCCGGACTTGAATAAACTCGAGATCCCCGAAGTTGAGAAAATCACCCTTGATAATGGCATCCGGCTCTATTTGCTGGAAGACAAAAGCCTACCGGTATTCAGAGTCTCATCCCGTATCAACTGCGGTGACCACCTGGAGCCTCTGGACAAAGTCGGACTGGCCTCTATCTGCGGCACCGTCATGCGCACCGGGGGAACATCGAAATGGACCGGAGATGAAATTGACGAGATGCTGGAAGCAATCGGCGGATCGGTTGAGACTTCCATCAGTACTCTCTCGGCCAACGCCCGGGTCAATGTCCTGAGTGATCAGGCGGAATTGGGATTGGAAGTTCTCTCCCAGATTCTTCGCACTCCAGTATTTGATGAAGACAAGATCGAACTGGCTAAGGTTCAGGAGCGGTCTGTCATTTCACGCCGCAATGATGATCCCCAGGGGATAGCCTTCCGGGAATATGTCAAACTCATATATGGCTCCGAATCTCCTTACGCTCGGCATCCTGAGTATGCCACCATCAATGCAGTAGAGAGACAGGACCTGATCGACTTTCATGGCTCATATTTCAAGCCTCAGAATGTCCAGATGGCCATTTGGGGAGATTTTGACCGCGAAGAACTTCTCAAACTAATGAACACTTACTTCGGTGACTGGAAAATGGAAGGTGATCCTGTTCCGGCCCCACCGACCGTGGACTATAAGTTTGAGTCTGGCGTCTATTACATCAATAAGCCCGATGTCAATCAGTCCAATATCGTTCTTGGGCATGTCGGTGGACTAACTACCGATCCGGACTATGCCGAACGGATTGTCATGAACAATATCCTCGGCGGAGGCTTTGGAAGCCGCCTGTTTAATCAGGTGAGGTCCAAAGAGGGTCTGGCCTACGCTGTCTTTGGCGTCTACACTTCCAACATCTCCTACCCCGGCGTCTTTTATAACTTTGTCTCAACCAAGTCAGAGACATCGGTGAAAGCAATTCGCGAAATCATCAAGCAGATCAAGAGCATGCAGGTTGATATTCCGACCGAGGATGAAATGCGAATTGGTAAAGACGGCTACTTGAATTCTTTCGTCTTCAACTTTGACACCAAGGCCGAAGTAGTCAATCGCCTGATGAACTATGATTTCTACGGACTGCCGGATGACTTCCTCTCCCAGGAAAAGGAACGGGTGGAGCAGGTCACTCCGGAAGGTGTTCTGGAAGCATCCAAGAAAAACCTTCGTCCGGACGCTCTCAAGATTCTGGTTGTTGGTAAAGGGGAAGATTTTGAAATGCCTCTTGACCAGGCCGGACTTGGCGCTGTAACCTCCATTGATATAGCCATCCCCTCAGGAGAGGAAAAAAAGGAACTGGCTGTGACCGAAGAAAACCTGGCCAAAGGGGCTGAGATTCTGGGCAATGGAATCACCGCCGCCGGTGGACTGGATAATTTCAAGAAGATTTCTTCGATATCAATGAAGGGGACCCTGACCCTGACCATGCCACAGGGTGAGATTCCCTTGCAGATTGAAGAACAGAAGGTCCTGCCGGACAAGACTCGCACTGTTATCAATGCGTTCGGTCAGACCATGTATGATATCAGCGATGGCACCACCGGCTGGAAGACCAACCAGATGACCGGTGAAGTGGTCGCCAAGACCGAAGAGGAATTGGTTGAGGCAAGCAAAGAGGAACGTCGGAACCTGATTAAGCTATTCCAGAATAGCGACTCTCCGGATTTCAAGGCTGTCTTTGCCGGAGTTGGAACCGAGGGAGGCATTTCGGTCAATCAAGTTGCTATTATTGATGAAGCGGGTGAAACAATCTGTACTATCAGTTTCAACGCTCAGACTTCGGAACTGATCAGCATGTCTTATTGGGGCGAGACCCCGATGGGCGAAGGCTCTCTGGTCCAGGTCTATGGTAACTTTACTGAGACGGCCGGAGTCAAAATTCCTTTGTCGCTCACAACCAACATGGACGGCAAGAAGGTCATGAATCTGAGCATTTCACAGTATGACATAAATGCCGAAATCCCGGCTACCGCTTTTGAGAAGCCGTAGGTCCGCCATTCTTAAGTTTTTTCAAGGCCGCTGCCAATCCGGGAGCGGCCTTTTCTGTTGACAAATCTCAGTCTCCCATTAGATTACAGTTCACAAACCATGAGGGTATATTAGCGCTTTTTGTTATCTGTTAAATAAAAACATTGGCTGCCTTTTCGGAGATGATCGAAGCGATCTTTCCAGTGGCAAAATTGTATACAGAGACAAGAATGAAGCTAAAGACCCACATCCTGCTTATCGCAATCCTGATTTTCATTAAATCGACCTGTTCCCCCGTCGCCACCGCAACTGAACTGCCCCGGATTGTATTCTCAGTCCCGGATACTGCCGTAACGGCTGGCAGCAATGGCTTCTTGAATATCTACATAGATAATTTCGTTGACACTATAGCGGGCTTCCAGTTCGTACTACAGTCAACCAGGCCGGACCTGGTCACGTTCGACTTCTCAAACGGAGGCTATGACACATCAGGAACCCTCACTTCCGGATTTGAATTGGTCGTTGTCCATGACTCTCTTCCGGACCATAGTGTAGTCAAATTTCAGTGTATTGCCGATCTCCCGTTCGACCCTGTCATCACGCCTGGATTCTACCCGCAACAAGGGGGCGTGGTTGTGAAGCTCCCGTTTCAAACGACCAGCCTCCCGGACACGAGCCTTAGTCTGGTCAGCATCATGAAACTCCTCACCCCATTTGACTTCTCCGACCCACACGGGAACTCGATTGGTACTGCGGTGGATAGCAATTTCGACACCACCTATTTTATCTGCAATCTGTGGGAAAACGACACCTGCGCCTCCTGGGACAGCTCCTCAAGTGAAATCCTGCCCTATGACTCTATACGGGTCGATACCATCCATTTCGGCTACCTTGACTCGACTCTTGTTGTCAAGAAAGAGGGCTCAATCACTATCGTCCCCCCCGTGTTAAACTGTGATATCAATCTATCGGGCGCGTGGGAGATAACGGACCTCACTTGTCTTGTTGACTATATGTTTGGCGCCGCCGATCCTCAGACATGCCCCAACCCCTGGTGTGATGCCGATCGGTCCGGGCAGATGGATATTGGCGACTTGACCCATTTTGTCAGCTTTCTCTTCTCCGGCGGACCGCCCCCAGAATAAAGCTCTATCAGAGACGCTCACACTATATTCTCTCCGGGAGTCCTGTTTCGCATAAAATGCGACCACATTCCAGATGGCCGTCTATCGTAAACTTTTTTTACCAAAAGACTTGCGGTAAATATGCTAATTTTGTAGTTTTTTTCTGATTTGGCGTCAGAGATAGTTCAAATCTTTGAACTGTTTGACTGACATATACGTTTGTATATAAACTACTTAACTATAAGAGTGTGGTTGCTATGTGGAAACGATTTGGCGCTCCGATTGGCGTTTTCTTGCTTTTTCTATTAATCCTGACTTCTTCGTCTCTGGCAAGACTGTCAGTAGACGCAAACGACTACAAAGGAATTCAAGCCGCTGCCGCGGCACCGGCCGACTGTATCACGGTTCATAAGGTGGGACGTATCTCACTTTCGGTAACAAATACCGGTAACTTCGGTAACAACGAAGTTCAGGGAACGGACTGCCTCACAGGTGAAGCGACTACATCGTGTGAGTACCCTAAAGGCTCTGGTATTGAGTATCTCTTTCTGGGCGCTTTCTGGATTGGAGCCGTATCAGGTCGTGACACACTCGTGACCACCGGTGCGGACGGCTGGCTGCAAGGACGTGAAACTTTTCCGGACGAAGGTAAACTCGGTGAGCTGATTCATCGCTCTTTGATCGATCCTACCTCTCCTGAGTTTGACGGAGCCGTCTCAGAAAATGATGTCATTGCTGTCTATCGCGACACTTTAACTGCCGGCGTGCCTCTGGACGATGTCGACAATCGTCCGCATCAGCCGCTCTTCTTGAAGGTTGATGAGAGTTCCTATTCCTGGTCCTATTCTTACGCCGAAGATTTTGTGCTCTTTGACTACAAGATCAGTAACGAAGGATTCAATCGACTTGATGATGTCTATATGGGTATCTATGTAGATGCCGACGTAGGTCAGAACTCCACTTGCCAGACCAACGAATGTCATACAGATGATATTTGCGGCTTCGTGCACGCCACACCAGAAACCACACGCTCTGGATGTACCTATACCGACACTGTGAATATCGCCTGGATTGCGGACAACGATGGTGATCCGGGACAAAACGGACCGTATGACAATACATCGGCGACTAACGTTACTGCAACTCGTATTGTTAGGACTCCTTCTGAAAAACTCGAAGTTTCGTTCAACTGGTGGATCAGTAACGGAAACGCCACTTTGGATTTTGGTCCCCGCGAAAAGGCGGGCCAGGGCCGTCTGAAAGAGGATTTGTATCCCTACTCACACGGCGGACTGGGCACGCCAAACGGTGACCGGGCCAAGTATTATGTCATGCGTAACCAGGAATTTGATTACGACCAGATTCTCACAGCCAATATTCAGCAGAGTGATCCCCTCTGGTTAGCCCCGAACAATCCAGCTCAGGCCCTGAGTTTTGCCGATGGTTTTGACACGCGCTACCTGCTTTCCTTTGGGCCCTTCAAAATCGATCCAGGTGAAACTCTCCCTCTCTCATTTGCCTATGTTGCGGGAGAGAATTTCCATACCAATATTAACAATGCCGCCGACTACCTCGACAACCAGGCTGGCAATTATGACCCTCTTAAATATTATGCCAATTTGAATTTTGAAGACCTCACCACCAACGCCCGCTGGGCCTCCTGGATCTATGACAACCCTGGAGTCGACACAGATGGTAGTGGCTTTAGAGGAAAATTCATCGAATGCCTGGCTGCCCTTCAAATCGATACTATTGTCAACGGAGTAGACACCACCTTTGATACTCTTCAACATGTAGTTGATACAACTTACCTCACTGGTGACGGAGTACCGGATTTCCAGGGAGCCAAGCCACCGCCGGCACCGGTATTCTGGATACAGCCCGAAGTAGGCAAACTGACTATCCGCTTCAATGGCCTGAGGTCTGAGAATACTCCTGATGAGTTCTTAAAAGTGACCGGTGAATCACCACTCGACTTTGAAGGATACCGCGTTTACTACGGTCGTGATGAAAGAGATGGAAGCTACTCTCTATTTGCGTCTTATGATCGCGAAGACTACAATAAATATGTCCTGACTCAGGATGCCGCCACGGGCACCGAGATCTTTGTTCTGTATGACACACCATACACAATCGAACAGCTGCAGACCCTGTACGGTGATCCCGCGGATCCGACAAAATTTGATCCGCTGGTGTACTCCCGGACCAACCCGTATCTCCTGGGTGACTCTGTCTTCTATTTTGCCCCTCAGGACTACAACACCTCAGAGTTTGGTGTCACAACAGACATCTTTAAGATCTATCCCGATCAGCCATACCCTTCCACCCTGGTCCCGGAAGATGCTAATGAAGACGAACTGACCAAAGACGGATACCTGAAATATTTTGAATATTCCGTGGTCATCCCTGACCTTCTGCCAACGGTGGGCTACTGGGTCGCCGTGACCGCTTTTGATTATGGTTCTCCCGCCTCGGGACTTCCTTCGCTGGAATCATCAAAAACCGTATCAGGGAAGTTTGCCTACGCCCAGAATACAGCCGCCGAAATGGCCGAGGCTGGCGCAGAGGTATTCGTTTACCCCAATCCGTATCGCATTGATTCAGACTACCGTGGTGCTGCCTATGAAGGCTCTTCACAGGTGAAGCGAGAACAGGCCGATGATCGGGTCCGAGCGATAAACTTCGCCAACGTTCCGCCCAATTGTGTTGTCAGAATCTACTCGCTTGACGGTGATCTGGTCAGGGAGATCGAACACGATGTCGATCCCAGCGAGCCCGATGCTACCCATGTAGAGTGGGACCTGGTCACCCGCAATACTCAGCTGGTTGTGTCAGGTCTTTACTACTGGGCCGTGGAAGACCGTGATACCGGAGATATTTCTATCGGTAAATTGGCCATCGTTATGTAGTTTCAATTTATGAAACGTTGCCTGCAAAATACGGGTCGACTCAGACTATTGGTTTGGTCGGCCCTCTTTATTATCGCGACATCAGCGCTGGCTCGAGAGCCAATTGATCCCAAAATTGAGCGCAGCAGACTCAAAAAGGGTGCGGCTATTGTCAGCGCCAATGCCGAACAGCCGCTTGTCGAGTACACTGTGCACAGCCAGGGACTCATTCAAGTAGCCATTGCCAACAACGGTACTTTCGGCACTTTCGGATCGGCCGTACCGGACCCCTTTACCGGCTTGGCTATCCCATCGTGTGTCTACCCCAAAAATTCTGACATTGTTTTCCTCTGGGTGGGAGCCCTATGGGTTGGGGCAATTAAAACCAGAGACACCCTTGTCTCCTGTGCCACCGAGGACTTCTACGAAGTTAGCGAATTCTGGCCTGATCCACTATTGGCCACCGATCCCGGCTACACCGATGGATTTCTCTATCGCTCCATTGATGTAAATTCCCCCTTCTATTCGCCGGATGCATACTCTGAAGAGGACATTATCTGCAGCTACGTTGATACGGTTACCGATGTCAGCATGACCGGCATAGACAATATCGACAATCGTCCGCATCTCCCGCTGGGGATAAAAGTGGATCAAATCAGTATGGCCTGGAGTTATCCTTACGCCGATGATTTCATTCTTTTTGACTACAAGATAGAGAATATCGGCTATGATGACCTTGAAAACGTGTATCTTGGTATTTTCGTCGATGGCGACGTCTGGCATACTTCTCGGAACGGCCCCGAAGGATGGAACGACGATATTGTCGGTTTCTACGATGATCACCCCTCGCAATGGGCCACCGAAGAATGCCCCTTTCGGGATACGATCAATGTCGCCTTCACGGCTGACAATGACGGTGACCCGGACAACGGAGCCTGGGACTATCGTTCTACCACCAGTGTGGTAGGCGCCCGGGTTGTCCGAACTCCGGCAGAGTCCCTTTCTTATTCTTACAATTGGTGGATAATTAACTATAGCAGCCCAAATCTTGATTTTGGCCCCCGTCGACAGGAGACGGAAGATGATCCTTACCGACACTTTGGGGCCAGAATGGGCACGCCCGAAGGGGACGCCAACAAATACTATGTTCTCGGTCATGAAGAGTTTGATTATGACTTGATGTACACCGCCATCGATCAAACGGCTAACGGCTGGCTAAGGCCGCCTCCCTTTGCACAGCAGTTTGCTTCCGGATATGACGCCCGTTATCTCCTTTCGTTCGGCCCGTTCAAAATCAGCCCCGGACAAAAGTTGCCGGTCTCTTTCGCCTGGGTTGGCGGGGGCGGTTTCCACAAAGATGCCACCGACTTCGATGATTACTTTGATCCTTCCAAACCGGACATCTATTATTCGCATCTAGGCTTTGACTCATTGGCCAGAAATTCCATGTGGGCCTCCTGGGTTTATGACAACCCGGGTGTCGATACAGACGGAGATGGTTACCGCGGGAAATACCACGTCTGCGGAATAGATTCTATCTTCGTTGATGAGGATTGGGTCTATACATACCGAGATACTTTTTGGTATGAAGGAGATCGCGTACCAGATTTTAGAGGAGCCGGTCCGCCGCCCGCTCCGGTCTTCTGGGTTGAACCAACCGTTGGGTCCTTCAGAGTCATCTTTAACGGTCTGCACTCAGAGACCAGTAAGGATAACTTTTCCAACATTGCTGATTTTGAGGGCTACCGCGTTTATATAGGGCGGGATGACCGGATAGGCAGCTACACCCTGGTCGCCTCCTATGACAAGCATGATTACAACAAATTCATCGTCGATGAAGGGGGCGACTCGCTGGATGTAAAACTTGAAGACCCTCCTTTCACGCTGGATGAATTGCGCTGTCTTTACGCTCCCAATGGCTGCTCCGACAAGAGCTTCAATCCGATGAACTATCCGCCCAGTCATCCCTTTGAGTTCGGTGACTCGCTCTTTTATTTTCAGGCCCAGGATTATAATGCTTCCGATTTTGGACTTACCACGCCCATCCGAAAAACTTACGAGAATCAGCCCTATCCAAGTTCCCTTGATCCTTCTCTGGCTAATCCGGATGAATTGACGGATGAAGGCTATTTCAAGTATTTTGAGTACTACTACGACATAGAGGACCTCCTGCCAACCGTCCCGTACTATATAAACGTTACCGCTTTTGACTTTGGTTCTCCCGAAGCGGGATTGGCTGCCCTGGAGAGTTCCGTATTAAACGGATCACAAATCGCCTATCCTCTGGACCCGGCTGGAGTAGTTGAGTCAAAGTCTCTGGACGCTTATGTTTACCCAAACCCATATCGGGTTGATGGGGACTACAAAGCCTCCGGCTATGAAAACCGGGAGCGAAGTCTGGCTGACGCGAGAGCGCGAAGAATCCATTTTGTCAACCTGCCCAGTAAGTGTACGATTAGGATTTACTCTATCGACGGCGATCTCGTAAGAGAGATCGAACATGACAAAGACGCCTCTGATCCAACTTCCGGACATGAGGAGTGGGACCTTATTACAAGAAATACCCAGGCGGTTGTGTCTGGATTGTACTATTGGGTTATCGAGTCCGAAGGACGCACCCAATTGGGCAAGCTGGCTATAATCATGTAGCCTCTTGCTGTCTCCGGTCTAGGCTTTCCGGAATTCGCCTCCTGAAGAGCAGGTATCCAACAGAACTGACCAGGGCCAACGATGCAATCGCTACCCAGGCCATGACCAGATCATGTGACAAATGCTCCAGAATCATCCCCCCATAGAGCGGCCCGAATGACCAACCGGAAGCAACAAATAGTCCAAATATCCCCATATATCTTCCCATCCGACCCTTAGGTGCTAAGGCTGATGTAAGGGCGAGCGCCGGAGGTGACATGAATATCTCTCCCATAGTGATTATCATCATGGCGATAATAAAAAATGAAAACGAAGGGAACAGGCCAACCATCCCGTATCCGATGGCATAGATGAACCCGCCTGTCGCCAGTAGACTGGTGAGTCGCCACTTGGACACCAACGTCATAGTGGGGACTTGGAGAAGGGCGACCATGAGGCCATTGATCGTATAAAGATAACCAAGTTCAGTTTCCGATATCCTGACCATGTCAACCGCATACACGGAGAACGGGGCCATCAATTGCGCTACCACCAGATAGAGTATAAAAATAAGTGTACAGTGCGTAGCCAGCAATTTGTCATCCTTGATGGCCAGTAAATCCCTCATCCGAAAACGATCCGATATTCTCACTGTCTCCGGCGACTTCAGCCATAGCCAGAAAATCGTGGACGACCCAACCGTTACAATTGCTGATATCAAGAACAGCATGGAGTAGGATTCGGCCGCCAGAAAACCACCGAGCGCAGGTCCTGCCGCCCAGCCGAGATTTCCTGCGGCGCGAGTTATCGCATACCCATCGATTCGCTTTTCCTCGGGGAGGATATCGGAGACCATGGCATTGGCCGCCGGTTGAAACACGGCGCCTGATGCAGAGGCAACGAACAAGAAACCCGCCACCGGCCAGAACCCCCAACTTTCGGCTATCGACAAGGCGAGCCCGCTAAAGGCCACCACGCGAGCCAGCTGAGAGTTAATCATTAGCTGCCGACGCTCAATCCGGTCTGATATCTCGCCGCCCAATCCCTGAAATACGGCTCGCACCACGGCCATGGAGCCAAAGAAATAACCTATCTGGCTCATCGACAGATCGAGAACGGAATGAAAATAGATAGCTATAAATGGAATTGAGACGGCAAACCCGAGCGCGCTGACAAACCAACCGACAGATAGTATCCACAGATTACGATCAAATTGGAGAACATACTTTCGGGCGGTTGTGAGCATCTTCCGCTCAATATACTGACTACCCGTTCCATTAGAAACTGAATTTAGTCAGCATGAAAAGAGACCACGATTACGGTTTGCTATCAGCCTGTGAGTTCGGCCAACATTGCCCGACTCTTCACAATTTGCTCGATCTGGTAGTCAGCCCCGTCCCAAAATTTGAGTACCTCTTGAAAATATTCCTTGGCCGCTTTGTTGTTCCCGATCTCTTTGTAGGCCAGCCCAAGCAGGTATGAGTTATTCAAATGATGGAAAGCGGTCGCTTCATTTGTACCATCTCCAACCAGGTCTTTCATGAGTTCAATCCCCTCTTCTGCATGGCCGGTCCGAATTAACAGTTCGGCAATGGTCCGCTTATTGCCGTCTCCCCTTCCGCCGTTACTCTCGTTTAAGGCTCGGTAGGCAGCAATCAGGGCTGCTGTATCAGACTTACAACGAGCTTCATAGATTTGCTCGACAGGCTCAATAACACTCCAGAACCCTTGCGGGACCCGAGCTCGGAATCCGGCAACAGCGTCCTCAAAGTCCGCCCTGGAAGCTTCGCAGTCAAAATCATCGGAGCCCATTCTTAGTAGAGAATAGTTTAGTTTGTTGGTAGGCGGCACCCACTCACCTGCTTTGCGAGCGTAGAACTCATTTGAATCTGGAACATCAAACCGGGTAAAAATAAGTGGCAAATGAAATTAAGTTGATATAGATGCTTATGCTATCCCCTGTGGTGAGAGCAGCCTTGACTGCCTCATGCCGATATTTCATTCCCTCGGCAAACTTGCCCTTCCAGTTCAGCAGGTTGGCCTTCTGATTATAGTAGTCTTTAATTTCATAAGGGTCGCCTATAAACGCGGCACAGATCTGCTCGTTGTAAGAATTAGCCGACTCGAAATCTCTCTTGCGGATAGATAGAGTTACCAGCCGTGGTAGAACGCTCTTCCGGATATCCTCGTTAGCAAATTTATCCAATGCTGACTTATAGGTACTGATGGCTTTGTCAATTTCGTTTTCGTCGGCATATAGACTTGCAAGCCGCTTGAGGCCGTCAGGAGAATCCGGATGATACTCCAGAAGTTTCTCAGCGTATTCTACGGCCCGGTCGTTCAGACCCAGCTCCTGGTATATGGTCGAGTATTGTTCGAGGGCAAACTGATAGGTGGGGTCCAGGGATAGAACGGTGTCAAAGTGAGCAAAAGCGGCCGTGGTATCTTTGTGAAAGACATTTATCAGCAGGGCATAAATCGTGCGGGCCTCTTTGTCTTCAGGATAATTCGAGACGAATGATTTCATCATCGTAAAACCCTGATCATATTTCTCGGTCAACCAGATGTCATGATAAATATCCAGAAGCATTTTGTCCCGAAGCGGAAGCCGTTCCCAACGCTTGTAAGCTTCGGCGAGGAACTTCTTCCCCTCCTTCCGTCGGTATTCAAAGAAATGAACCATCCCGATTCTCATGTACGGAAGCGCAAATGCAGAATCTACGGCAATCGCACGCTCGAAATGGTTGATAGCTTCGGTGTGACGATCTTTGAACAACAGATCCAGGCCGGTATGGTAGAGCCGGTACGCATCGGAAGATGTCGAAGTTAGACGGGCCCGGTCAAGGTCAGAGGTGAATTCCTCACTCAAATCGAGACTTAGTGCAATTTTACTAATAAGGCTGTCAACCAACGGGAAAGGATCATCTCCCATGACCTTTTCAGCCATAATGATTTTGCCAGTTGTGATATCTTCCAGTCGGGCGTCGATTCTAATCTGGTCCCCGAACTTGAAAATAGACCCGCTTAATACTCTCACCCCGCCCAGTGATTTGGCTGCTTCTACAAACTCATCAAACGAATGAGTAGCTGTGCGGTCTTTGAAACAATCCAGAATGCGCTCTCTGCCGATCAAATGAAGGGCTTCTGTTTGAGCCAGGTCGGTCAAGAGAATTTCTGGCAAGCCGGTTTCCAGCCAGGCAAGGTTCTCGTCACCAGTCTTGTTCTCAAATCCCAGTATCGCCAGCGAGTTCTCCTGGGCCCGAAGCTCAGCTGTTTTGCTCACTGTAAAATTGAGGTCGGCAAAATAGGCTACAAAATTATTGCGGCCGCGACGGTCCCAACTGTCGCCCATAGCTTCTTGCCCCGCAGTACGGTCGATCGAACCGGGGCCGCATCAGTCGTGGACGTGACCGTATCAGTGATACCACTGTCAAACATGCGGCGCTGGTTGCGCAAATCAACAACCAGGTCACGCGTGTCCTGGTACCTGTCAGCGGCATCTTTCTGCAGACACTTGTTGATGATCCGTTCAAGGTCCGCCGGGATTTCAGCATTCTTGGTTGTCGGAGACTCATGCTTAGTTTCAAGAATCTTAGCCAGAGTTGACATCTGTGTTTTCCCGGTAAAGGGCACCTCACCGGTGGCCATCTGGTAAAGGAGAATTCCGAACGAGAAAATATCCGAGCGAGTATCAACCGCGTCCCCGCGCGCCTGTTCCGGAGACATATACGTAACTGTCCCCATTATCTTACCCGCTTTAGTCAATTCTCTTGAGATCGTGTCCGTGTCCCCGTCGTCATCCTCGTTGAAGACCGGGTCAAGCGGTTTGGCCAGCCCGAAATCCAGAATTTTCGGCTCACCATCTTCGGTGATCAGAATATTTTCAGCTTTGATGTCACGGTGCACAATGTTGAGTTTGTGAGCAGCGGAAAGTCCGGACGCAATCTTCTCCGCGAGCCGAACTTTGGACGATAGTGCGGGGCCCTTCTCCCGCAAATACTCGGACAACTCAAAGCCGTCCACATATTCCATGACAATATAACTAACGTCCTGACCATGTTCAGGTGACTGCGTTACTCCGATATCATAGATAGCCATGACATTCGGATGGGATATTTTGGCTGCTGTCTGCGCCTCGCGGCGGAACCGCTCCATCCGCTCAGAATTGTCAAAAGCGTCCTGCTGGAGAATCTTAATTGAAACATTGCGACCGAGTTTCTGATCTTCGGCAAGATAGACTTCACCCATCCCGCCGACACCAATCCGGCGAACTATCTTAAAGTGCGCAAAATGCGATCCCTGTTCAAGCAACGACAATTCCCTCCAAAAAGATGATGTTCAAGTTCAACGCCAATTCAGTAGATCTTAACCTTCACGCTTTACCACCAACATAGTGATATCATCTGACTGCGGACAATCCAATACAAATTCGCCAATATTCTCCATCAGTCTTTCGGTTATCACTTTGGGCGACTCAGAGCGTAAATTGAGCAGGCAGTCAATGAGTCTTTCTTCGCCATATTGGTCCGTTGTTCCCTCGGCTTCTGTTACTCCATCAGTATATACACAAACCGAGTCCCCAATATTCAGTTCTATTTCATTAACATCCCAGGCCATACCGGGAAAGGCGCCAATCATTATTCCGGTAGCGTCAAGGTATTTTGTGGTACCTGTTCCCTGCACCAGGATGGCCGGATTGTGGCCGGCATTGATATATTTGAGGCTGTTTTTCCGGGGGTCAATTATCCCAACAAACAGGGTAACGAAATCCTCCTGGGCACTGTAGTTGAACAGCTGTGTCGAGGTTGCCTGAACTGACTGGACCAGATCAAACTGGGGACTCTGATACAGAATTCTTAACGAGGCCAGAACGTTGGCCATCAGCAGAGCCGCGCCCATTCCTTTGCCGCTGACATCGGCCACCAGAATCACCAACCGTCCGTCCGGAAGCTGGCAGAAATCATACATATCCCCTCCCACCGCGCGGCACTGATCCTGATAGGCATGGATAGAGTAGCCGTCAATCTGTTTGGGAGCCAGATCAAGTAGTTTCTTCTGAATCGATGAAGCCCGCGATAGCTCAGCTTCAATCAGTTGTCGCTCCGCCCTTTCGTTCAGCAATACGTAGTTCACCAATTTAGAGGCTAGGATATTT
>JARGFS010000004.1 GCA_029211095.1 bacterium
TTTCAGCCAGGTACACTGACCGGGACAGCCTTGATGAAACGGTCAGACTGTTTCTTGAGACTGAGTTCGAAGGCGGCCGTCATATTGCTCGCGTGAACAAACTGATGGCCGCTGAGAAAAACTGCTGCTAAGTTTATAATTGATAGTTAAATAGGCGGTTAGTCTGAATGACTAACCGCCTTTTTTGATTGTGGTCTTCTGCTTAGACCAACTTGAAGACAAATCCGAGGCCGATTGTCTCCTTGATACGTGCCTTCTTACTGATCTCTTTGTCATAGAGAATCTGCATATAAAAATTGACTGCCAGTACTTTGGACAACTGGGCTGACACTATGCTCTCCCAGTTGACATCAACCGCCTTCCAGTAGTCGGAAGTTTCGGTGACGGGACCGTCATCGGCATCTGAAAAGAGCGCTTTAAACAGTGTCAACTTGCCGGTGTATAGAGCCTTCTCTCCAATCGCCAGAGTGGCATCGGTGACCGACTCCAGCCCACCATCGGTCAGACTTGTGTCGGATGTACTGAGTGTCACAGAGTCTAAGATGAAGGTGCTCATGGTCTGACGGATTGCAAAACCAAAACGAGAAGTAATCAATTCCTCTTCGTTTTCGTAAAACTTCCTGGCCAGACCGGCGGACTCCGTGAACCGCATTGGAGTCAGGTAGAGTTTTTTGGCCGGGAAAGATGCGTCCACAAACTGCGATTCAAGCCTGAAAGCAACGTATGGGTCGACATGCCAGTCTTTCGTGATCCGAGCTACGTTTTCAAAATCAATCAGATCGGTTGACTTTTGCGGCTTGCTCCAGTTTTTGGCCGTATCCTGAGTGAGTGTCTGGCCAAACGAGAGTTTCAGGGTTGAGCGGAGTTCAATTGAAGGTGATAGCTGTTTCTCAGCTGCCCCGTTTAGATTGCCGACCCAGTTGACAGAACCGGCTTCGCCACCAACCCAGGAATCAGAATAAGCTGTCTGGGTAACGGTGAGATCAGTCACCAGAGAGGTCTTCCATCTGGCCTTGGTTGTATCCTGAGCTATTCCGGTCGTGCACAAAACGGGAAAGATAAATACTGCTATAGTCAGCAGGGTTGTCATTTTTTTCTTCATGGATTCCATTCCTTAGGCTGTCGCCGCCTGATGCATGTGGACGTCCCGCTGCGGGAATGGGATGGAAATGCCCTGTGCATCAAAGGTCAGTTTTACTTTTTCAGTGAGATCCCAATAGACAGCCCAGTAGTCAGCACTGTTTACCCACGGTCGGACAATGAAGTTAACTGAACTGTCGGCCAATTCTGATACGGCTACTACCGGGGCAGGATCACTTAGAATGCGGTCGTCCGCCTTCAGGATTTCTTCAAGCAGCTGCTTTGCCTTTTTAAGATCATCGTCATAGCCGATGCCAAAAACAAGGTCAACGCGCCGGGTCTCTTTGGCGGAGTAGTTGGTGATATTTCCTCCGGTAATATTGCTGTTGGGGATGATCATCTGCTTGTTGTCGCCCGTTTTCATGAGTGTGCTGAAAATGGAGATGTTCTCCACCACGCCGGCCACTCCGGCAGCTTCAACAAAGTCTCCGGCCTTAAAGGGACGGAAGATGATTAGCATAACACCGGAAGCAAAGTTGGCCAGTGACCCCTGCAGGGCCAGACCAACCGCCAAACCGGCAGCGCCAAGAATTGCAATAAACGAAGTTGTCGCTACACCGAGTGCGTTCAGGGCGGCAATGAAGACAAATGTCATCAGCAGTATTCTGGTCAGGTTCAGCCCAAATTTGGTCAGTGTTTCATCAACATTTCCCTTTTTCATCAGGCGGCGTACGGATCCGACCAGCATGCCGACGACAATGCGACCTATAATTAGTATCGCAATTGCGCCCAGTATTTTGGTCCCGTACAGCGCGCCCCATTCCATTAGCTTCTCCATCAGTTGATCCATAACCTCTTCTCCTATAAGAGTTCGTGGTCTGTTCTTATCGAATTGAAGGGGGGCTTATCACCAAACCACCCTCAGTCCCCATTGTCCCGCGCTGTTATTCATAGTGGGACCCAAGATAGAAATCCGGCCCGGAGGTGTCAAGTTTTTAACTCACAATCGGGAGTAGGTTGGTCCCTGTAAGCCGCCCAGTAATGGTGAGTTGACGGTTGCTTTGAATTTGAGTAGATTCCTGAAAACAATTTTGACGGAGCGAGAGTATGTCATATTTGAAAAATGTCGATCCCGATATATATAATGCGATCTTCAATGAAACCGACCGCCAATCAACCAAATTGGAGCTGATTGCATCGGAGAATTTTGTTTCCGAAGCTGTCCTGGAGGCCGCCGGAGGCATCATGACCAACAAGTATGCCGAGGGATACCCAGGAAAGCGCTACTATGGAGGTTGTGAGTTTGTCGATGTTGCCGAAGACCTTGCCCGCGATCGCTTAAAGCAAATTTTTAAGTGCGACCATGCCAATGTTCAGCCGCATTCCGGTTCCCAAGCCAACATGGCCGCATATTTCACGGTGCTCAAACCGGGGGACAAAGTGATGGGGCTCGATCTCTCACATGGCGGCCACCTGACCCACGGACATCCGATTAACTTTTCCGGAATGCTCTATGACTTCACCGGTTACCAGGTTGACAAAGAGACGGAAGTGATTGATTATGATCGTCTCGTAGACAAGGCCAAAGAGGTCAAACCAAAAATGATTGTAGCCGGGGCCTCGGCCTACCCACGCTTCTGGGATTTTGAGAAGATACGTGCCGCCTGTGATGCCTGCGGGGCGATTATGATGGTCGATATCGCCCACGTGGCCGGATTGATCGCCGCCGGCGTTCACCCTTCGCCAATCGAATACGCCGACTTTGTAACTTCCACCACCCACAAGACAATGCGCGGACCGCGCGGTGGTGTGGTCATGTGCAAAGAGCAGTACGCGGCCGATCTGGATCGTACCGTCATGCCGGGGATTCAGGGCGGACCGCTTATGCATGTTATCGCCGCTAAGGCTGTTTCATTTAAGGAAGCGATGACCGATGAGTTCAAGCAGTACCAGAAGAGAGTAGTAGAGAACGCTTCGGTTCTGGCCCAGGCCTTGATGGACAAGGGGCATCGCCTCGTTTCCGGCGGTACTGATACGCACTTGATGTTGGTGTCATTCATTGACATTCCGAAAGTGACGGGCAAAAAAGTCGAGAAGGCACTTGATCTGGCCGGGATCACGGTAAACAAAAACACGGTTCCTTTTGACCCAGAGAAACCGTTTGTGACTTCCGGGATCAGGATCGGAACACCGGCGGTTACCACCCGGGGGATGGGACCAAACGAGATGAAACAGATCGCTGATTTCATTGACCGGGCCATCCAGAACCGTCGCAAGGAGGATGTCCTGGCCGGGATCGCCGCCGAAGTTGAAGAAATGTCCAAGGGATTTCCGCTCTATGCCGAGCGTATGAAGGAGGGTGTTTAGTGCTATTTCAAGTGACCATGTTCCCGACCAGCAAGAAAGGGGACTCAGCCAGCGAAGCGGTCGCACGGGTAATAAACCTGATCGACAAGTCCGGCCTCTCCTACAAATTGACCGCTATGGCGACCCTGATTGAAGGGGAGTGGGACGAAGTAATGAATCTGCTGAATCGCGCCCGCAAGATGCTGAAAAGAAATCATGACCGGATATACATATCAATTGTTATTGATGATCGGAAGAAAGCGCGTCATAGGTTGACCGGAAAAGTAGAATCGATCGAAAACCGTTTAGGCCGGGAGGTAGCCAAGTAATGGAGAATATCAGAGTAGTATTTGTCACGCTTCCGTCGGAGAAGGCCGAGGATCTGGCCAAACAACTGGTTCAGGATCGGCATGCCGCCTGTGTCAATGTCGTTCCTGCCGTCAAATCCTATTATTGTGATAGTGACAAAATGGCTGAGGCCAATGAATCACTGATAATCATCAAGACGACTCAGTTAAAAATCGAGGGGCTGGTTCGCTTTGTTCGTTCGGCCCATCCCTACGACATTCCCGAGATTATAACGATTCCGGTTGCCGAAGGCCTTCCGGATTATATCAACTGGGTGATCGAAGAGATGGGGAAGGTGACAACATAGCGCGGAGCTTTGTCGTCGATGACACTTTCTGCCCTGTTGGCTGAGCCCCATGAAATGCCCGGATTGCGGACATGAAGAAGATAAGGTGGTGGACAGCCGTCCTTCATCGGATGGCCGTTCCATCCGCCGTCGGCGGGAGTGCCTTTCCTGTCAATATCGCTACACTACCTATGAATATGTCGAACAGGGAACGCTTACGGTTCTAAAATCGGACAGCCGTCGCGAGCCGTTTGACAAACATAAACTTCTCTACGGCCTGAAACTGGCCTGCAACAAGCGACCGATCTCGCTCAAAGAGATGGAAGCTATTGTCGATGAAATCGAATCAGTGCTGGCCTCCCGGTTTCGGAATGATGTCCCCAGTCGGGAGATAGGGGAAATGGTCATGGAGAAACTGCACGCCACCGATGAGATTGCCTATGTCCGGTTTGCCTCCGTCTATCGGAAATTCAAAGACAAAGCGGAGTTTCTTGAAGAGATGAAGAAGTTGCTGGAGTAGTCTCTGTCGATATAATTCTTTGTTTTGATCAGGGGGATTCCTGCTCATCCTGCCCGGTGTACACCGGGATCAACAGCCCCAATGTAATAGTCCAGTATCTCGCGGTGCGGCTGTCTGACCGGAATTCTGAATCGGTATCGGTCAGGCGCTCAAACTGCGGAATCTGATCCCAGCTGATTCCCAGTGTGAATCCGGTTTCATGCGGACCAACCAGGTCCAATCCAATTCCCAGGCGCAATCCAACCCGCCCCATGAATTGATGGTCAAGTGAGGGGGGCTGGTTTTGAGACGAAGTAATGTATTCGATCTCGGTGTTCATCAGGTAGAGTCCGGGCTGAACTATCAGGGAAGGGCGCAGTCGCGGTTTCCATAATTGGAGAAATGTCGGGTGATATTGCAGCCCGGCATGAAATGAGTAGCCGTATTCTCTAACATAATTGGCGTACACAGAGAGGCCACTCGGGGCGGTCCGGCTGGAGGACTGGAAATAAGCCGCGCCGATATCAAACCGGGTTGCCAAAGTCGACCGGGCGTTCAAGTTTACGGCATAGTGCAGCGACAGTTTGGGGGCCAGATCGGCATACCGGATATAGTTGTCCCGCGGCAGAATAATGCCGCCATGAATTCCGACCGACCCGCTTCCGGCCCAAACAGAACCGTACAGCAGAGACAACAACAGGATCAGGCCGTAAACCTGTCGGACTGAGATCGCTTGTATTTGCTGTTTCCTGTTCATCTTATCCGCCTGAAGTGGCCGGGGTTAGTTTCCTGCTAAATAGAAGGTAGAAACTATCAATTTGACAAATGGATTCTTTTTGGGCTATATATCGCCTGTGTCAACTGAAGAAAAAATAGAAGAACCGGTGCCAAAATCATCAATGGGTTTTTTGGACCACTTAGAAGAGCTCCGACGTCGGCTCATAAAATCGGTCCTGTCGGTTATTATCTGTGCTATCGGGGCGTTCTATTTTTCGACCGAGTTGATGGAGTTCATCAAGATTCCGCTTGATGGACAGGTCCAGCTGTACAATATCCAGGTAACCGGTTCATTTTATGCCTATCTCAAGGTTTCGCTGATTGTGGGGATACTGGCGGCGCTGCCAATAATCTTTTTTCAGATGTGGAGTTTTATCTCCCCCGGGTTGTACCGGAGAGAACGCATGGCAATTCTCCCGCTTGTATTTTTCTCAACCATCCTCTTTGCGATGGGGGGGAGTTTCTGTTTCAAGATCGTTCTGCCGTTATCTTTCACATTTCTAATCGGGTTCTCCGGCGAGACGATTGTCAACACTATTACTATTGGCAGCTACATAAGTTTTGTTGGCCTTCTGCTGATGGCTTTCGGATTTGGATTTCAACTCCCCATTCTGGCTTACTTTCTGGGGAAGATGGGGATTGTCACTCCCCGGATGCTCCAGAAGGGGAGGCGGTACGCTTTGGTTGGAATCCTGATTGTGGGAGCCATTATCACCCCTCCCGATGTATTTACCCAGTTCCTGTTAGCCGTGCCGCTTTATGTATTGTACGAAGTCTCCATTCTGGTGGTGAAATCGACCGGCAAGCGCCAGGGAGAACAGTCCGATCAATCCGGCGGACCACTTTTCTGGCTGACCGGCATCTATCTCGGTCTGGCCCTGGTTCAGGGCGTAGTTATATTGATCAATGAGAGACTGCTTGACAGTACGAACAGTTTCTTAAGTCTGGTCTCTTCAGCGTTGTTTACACTTCACTACCCGGCTGTCTGGCTTTCTGATCTGCTACTCCGCCTGAGTGGAACTTCGGCCAATCTCTATGCGGCGATTTTAGCCTATACGATCCTGTGCTATTTGCAATGGCTTCTGATTTTCTCAATTGCGAAAGGAATATACAGAGGGATTAAGGGAAGCGAACAACCGGCAGAAACCGACGCCTAAAACGGACTCGGTCGGACCGCTAAATTCCATTAGTCTGCTTTAAGCGGTATGGTGCAGCCGTCTTGACAATACTGTTCATTATCCCTAACTTAATCGTACTGCGGGCGTAATTCAGTGGTAGAATGTCAGCTTCCCAAGCTGGACGTCGGGAGTTCGAGCCTCCTCGCCCGCTCTTTTTTGTGCTTGTTAATGGCTGACGAATCCTGTTCCGGTTGCCTCGCCAACTGGAACTGAACTAAAACTGGATCGTGGAGCGGTTTTGTGGAAACGACAACTGACTGAGAATTAATATTATGAAGATACTAAATATAGACCCCGATTCGCCATTATTCGGATACGTCCGGCCTGGCTATAGAGTACTGTCCGTCAACGGTAATCAGATTGAAGACGCTATCGACTTCAGGTATAAAACCACCGACGAACAGGTGAAGATAGTCTTTGCCGACCCCAACGGGCGGATGCTCGATTTTGATTTCGAGGATATATTCGCCGATGACCTCGGTCTCACTCTGGATGATGGCAAGGTTCGTGTCTGCAAAAATGACTGTATTTTCTGCTTTATCAGGCAACAGCCACAGGGGATGAGACGGGCGCTATATATTAAGGACGAAGATTACCGGCTCTCCTTTACTCATGGAAATTTCGTGACTCTGTCCAACACGACCGACGATGATATCGCCCGAATTATTGAGCAACGGTTGTCGCCGTTATATGTATCGGTTCACGCCACCGATGACAAGTTGCGCCGCTGTATGCTTCGGAATGAAAAGCTGGCCCCTATCATCCCCAGACTTAAGCAACTGGCCGAGGGTGGTATTACCATTCATACCCAGGTGGTCCTCTGTCCCGAGATCAATGATGGGGAACAGATGGACAAAACTATTAACGACCTGGCCGGGTTGTATCCATCGGTTGAGACACTGGCGGTGGTGCCGGTCGGCCTGACCCGCTACCGGGAGCATCTGGCCAAACTCCGGCCTTATAATCCGGACGAAGCGGCCCGGATTGTCGATCATGTTGAATCTATTCAGCGGAAGCTGCTGCGAGAGGTGGGTACTCGCTTTGTCTGGGCGGCGGATGAATTCTATGTCGCGGCTCAACGAGATTTCCCCAGGCTCTCAGAGTATGAGGAGATGTCACAGTTTGAGAACGGCATCGGGATGGTCCGGGAGTTTCTCACCCGGTTTAATCGGCGCAAAAGGCACCTCAAAGGACTCAATAAATCAAAGCGGGCACTGTTTCTGACCGGTCATTCATCATATCCGTTTTTCAACAAAGAGTTTATGCCGGCTCTGACCAAAGAGATGGGGTTGCAGATAAATCTTGTCCCGGTAACCAATTTCTTCTGGGGGGAGACGGTAACCGTCTCCGGACTCTTGACCGGACAGGACCTCCTTAGAGAAGCGCGGAAGCGGCAGGATGAGTTCGATATTGTTGTTCTTCCGCCCAACTGCCTCAACAATGATGATCTCTTTTTGGATAACCTCACGTTGGACCAGTTCAGCGCCGCTCTCGGGAAACCGGTGGCAATTGGCCAATATGATCTGGCCGCAACGCTGAAAGAAGTATTCCAATGAGTCTGCCAACGGTTGCCATAGTTGGTCGCCCCAATGTCGGGAAGTCATCACTATTCAATCGACTCCTCCAGCGAAAAATGGCTGTCGTGCACGAAACATCCGGTGTCACCCGTGACCGGAATTACGCTGTTTGCGAGTGGGCCGGGCGAGAGTTCCAGCTGGTCGATACGGGTGGCATAGTCCCGGACAGCAGTGACCTTATGGAACAACTGATCTCGGATCAGAGTGAATTTGCTATCCATGAGTCCGATCTGGTCCTGCTGGTGGTTGACAATCTGGTTGGGATAGACCCAACTGATCGGCAGATTGCCCGCCAACTCAGTCGTTCCGGCCAGAAAACACTGCTGATAGCCAACAAGGTCGATAACGAACTTCTTGAGAATGACATTTACGAGTTTATGAAATTAGGGTTGGGGGAACCGCTGCCGGTCTCGGCCACAGTCGGCCTGGGAATAGGGGAGATGCTGGACAAACTGGTGGCTTCGTTGGATAATGCGGAAACAACCGAAGAGGCTGACGGATCGGTTATCAAGGTCGCGCTGGTTGGCCGTCCTAATGTCGGGAAATCTTCGTTTATTAATATGCTGCTGGGGGAAGATAGGCTGATTGTCAGCAGCATTGCCGGAACCACCCGAGACTCGGTCGACACTCCCTTTGAATTTGAAGGGCAGAAGTACAATCTGATCGACACCGCCGGTTTGAGGCGGAAATACAAGGTCAGGGAGAATGTTGAATTCTATACAAATCTAAGGACAACCCGGGCTATAGACGGCTGCGATGTCGCTATTATTATGATTGACGCTCAATCCGGAGTTTCCACTCAGGATCAACGAGTGCTGGAGCAGGTGTTGTCGTCCCGACGTTCGGCCGTACTGGCTATTAATAAGTGGGACCTGGTTGAGAAAGACTCTCTCACGGCGGATAAGTACACCAAGGAGGTGCAGCAAACTCTTGCCAAATACTCGTTTCTGCCGATTATCTATATTTCTGCTTTAACTGGCCAGAGAACCATCAAAGTGCTCTCTATGGTAAAAGAGGTTTACGCCGAGTCACGAAAGCGGATTCCCACTCCTCTCCTCAATGACTTTCTGGAGCAGGTTGTAGGACGAAAACATCCTCCGGCCAAGGGGGGGAAGTTCATCAAGTTTCATTACGTTACCCAGTCTGAAATCGGGCCGCCAACTTTTGTCTTTTTCTCCAATCACCCCAAGTTGATTGAGAAGAGTTATATCGCCTATCTCACCAATCGGATCAGGGAGACTTTCGGTTTTGCCGGAGTTCCGTTCCGGGTCAAGTTCCGCAAAAAATAATCGTCCGTGCCGCCTCATCAAGAGAAACGAGATTGACCAAAACCGGCTCACGGAACGGCTTTTTTGCCTTGTGAACAACCGCAGAGTTAATAGTTCTCAGCCATTTGTCGACACTGAGAAGTATGACCGACACACTCTATAGTACAAACAAGCTCTTTGAACTGGAGTCCAAGCTCGAGGCCCGTGAAGCGGAACTTCGGGATATTGCCATGATGGGGACGGTGATCACTTCAATACATGAAATCCAGTCCGTTCTTTCCGTGGTCATGGATATGGCCGTACGCCTCGTCAATGGTGAGGTCGGGATCATTCTTCTTGAGGAAGGGGGGCTTTTGCAGCCCAGAGCCTCCTGGGGGATTAGCGGTGAATTGGCGCGATCATTGATGACGGCCGATGGTCAGGAGCTTCCGACCTACTGCTATTCTCAACAAAAGACAATAGTAATGAGTGAACTCGGATACACTCCCGCCGAAGGGGTCTCTATTGAAGAGATTATTGCGGTCCCGATCAAGACCTCAACCAAGTGCTACGGAGTGGCCTTGATAATCAATAAAAGTGACCGATCCACTTTTACATCGCGGGACCAGGAGAGCCTGGAGACGCTCCTGAATTTTGTAGCTGTGGCTATCCACAACTCCCTGCTTATGCAGGAACGGTTGGAAAAGCAAAAGATGGAGCAGGAGATTGCCGTTGCGCGCTTAATCCAGGAGACCATCCTGCCGGAGAGACTGCTTAAAATACCAGGTGTAGAGATTGGGGCGATGTTTTATCCGGCTCGGGAGGTCTCCGGAGATTTCTACGAACTGGTGAAAATCAATGACTCTGAGTTTGTCGTTATTATTGGTGATGTCACCAATAAAGGAATTCCGGCAGCGATGCTAATGTCGGCAGCTTCGGGAATAATCAAGACTATCCTGGCTGAGAAGCCGGAGATTGAGATGTCCGAACTGGCCGGTTTGCTCAACAAGATACTGGCCGAGCAGATAATCAAGGATCGGGAGATGTTCATTACGATATTTTTTGCCCGATTCAACCTGGCCAAAAAGGAAATCACTTATTGCAATGCCGGACATCTGCCCGGTCTTTTCTGGGATCATCAGAAGCAGTCCATTGCGGAGCTATCCGAAGGCGGGACGCTGGTTGGCCAGTTTGGTGAGTTTACCTTCCAGCAGGGTTCACGCCCACTGGGCAAAGGGGACCGGCTGTTCCTGTTCACGGACGGGCTGACCGAAGCTGAGAACGCCGAAGGGGAACTCTTTGGTCGGGAACGGGCTAAGCAGGTTTTTGCCGAAGAGAGCAATCTTCCACCGAACCAATTCTGCGCCAGGGTCAAAGAGTGGGTTGACAAATACGCGGTCGGCTCCTCCGAAGAAAGTCATGACGACTTTACCATCCTGCAGGTCAAAATCTGAGCGAGACTATGAAGAAACGGTGTTTTACATATCAGTCCGACCCGAATCTGGAAGAGCGATTCATGGACGATATCGTAGGCCTGCTTGATGAACACGATGTTGAGGAGAGCCTCAAGCGAAGAGTCTGTCTTACCGTTTCCGAAGCGTTTACTAACGCCCTGCGGCACGGAAATAACAGTGATCCGACCCGGAAGATCACCATTTGTCTGAGCATTAACCGAAACCAGATATCTGCCGATATTACAGACCAGGGAACAAATGGCCTGAGAAGCATAATGAAGAAGTCTGCCCCCGGACCACTGTCTGAATCCGGGCGGGGGGTTGATTTGATGTATCACTATGCAGCCAGAACCCGGTTTGAGGAGACCTCTCAGGGGGGGCTGAGGGTGATCCTGGAGTTTGATCGAGAGAGTCAAGAAGTTAGCTGATAAATCTATTTGGAGGAAATGATGGATATCATCATCAAGGACGAATCAAATGTCTGCATTCTGAATCTCAGAGGGAGACTGGATCTGGCCAGTGGAACGGCGCTAAAAGAAGAGGTCAATAAGCTCTTCGCGCAGGACAAGGTTTCCATCCACTTCAATCTTATGGAAGTCGAGTTTATCAATAGCTCCGGACTTGGCGCCCTGGTCTCCATAATGAAAGAGATCAGACTTCGCAAAGGTCGTCTGACGCTTTCAAATTTGGCCAGCTACGTGAAAGAGATATTCGAAATCACCCAGCTGTCACACATATTTGAAATCTTTGAGACTGAAACCGAAGCGCTCAATTCACACCAGCCGACTTTGGCTGGTTGATAGCGACTCACTCAGGGGGCGAATTAATATGAAGTGTTTGGGTTACTGGATTAGAAAATGTTTGGCCAGGGAAATCCTGTCCGATTTTCATGAATATATCTGGGACTCAAGGGAGCAATTATGATACCGGACAAATCTATACTGGTTGTGGATGATGAACTGCTGATCCGCGATCTCCTCTATGACTTCTTCAACAGCCAGGGATGGAAGATATCAGTTGCTGAAAACGGCCAGAAAGCTCTGGAAGTTCTTGAGGAACAGAAGATCGATCTTGTATTGACCGATCTGAAGATGCCGACTATGGATGGCATGACCCTGACTAAACGGCTGAAAGAAATATATCCAGATATGCCGGTGGTCGTTATGACCGGATATCCCTCGGTGGATTCCGCTATTGAAGCCATCCACCAGAAAGTCTCTGATTATATCGTCAAGCCGTTCAATATCAATAAACTGTTCAAGAGCGTCCAGGCCCAACTTACCGTGAAAGAAGACTGAGTCTCAAATGAACTGAGTCAGGGGGAATTGACCAGGTGGATGATCGGCGGACGACCAATAACAATTCAACCTTGAGAATTCTCGCGGTGGACGACAGCCCAACTATGCGAGAAATCATTGTAAACGCTTTGAATCGCGCTGGCTACAGCAATGTGATTGCGGCCCCAAGCGGCCGGGAGGCGCTGGCCCTGCTTGAAACGGAGCCAGTCGGATTGATTATATCTGACTGGAATATGCCGGAAATGGATGGTCTGACCCTGGTCAGCGCTATCAGGAACAGCGATAGTATCAACTCGCTCCCGATCCTGATAATAACGACTCGTTCCGTATCCTCAGACATTGTCGAAGTCCTCAAAGCGGGGGCCAACAACTATATTGCAAAACCGTTTACTCCGGACGGTCTGAAAGAGAAAATCGAACAGGTTCTGGCCGCCCTGTAATTACCGTCAATTTGTTCCCCCAGTTGGAACGATTTTCTACTCCATCTTTTTTAGTTGATCTAAATGTCAGCCATGTCTATGGTTGGCAAGAGATAAGGAGATAGGACTTCATGGACGGAAGAGGAAAGGGCACCCCTGCTCTGGAACGGGAACCAACTGACATAACGCGCTTTGCGGACTCCTATGAGTCATTCAATCGCATCATCAATTCCTTGCAGCGCAAGTATGTTGAGATTAAGGATGAGTTCGCCAACCAGAACAAAGTCCTGGCCCAGACCAATGAGAAATTAGTCGCGCTGACACAGAGTAACCTGGCCGCCACTGATTTTCTAAATTCTGTCCTGAATTCGATTGCCGCCGGGGTTGTGGCGGTAGACCAGAACGGTCGCGTGACCCATTTCAACAAGTCGGCGTCAGCCATTTATGGTATTCCGGTCGAGGAACCAAGAGGGGCTCTGTACCGAGATATTATACCGCCGGGTAAACCAATGCACGCCAATGCCCTTCGCACAGCGGAAACTTCGCGCACCGTTGAGGCCGCCGAAAAGCGGATTGAACTGGACGATGGCACTCTTTTGCAGCTATCGGTTTCTACCAGTCTGCTCCGGGATGAACAGGGGAGAACGGTGGGAGCGGTGGAGGTCTTTCATGATCTGACCAAGATCAAAAAGATGGAACAGGAGATTGCTCGCCTGAATACGCTGGCAACGTTGGGTGAAATGGCTGCTTCTATTGCTCATGAGGTGCGCAATCCTCTCTCCGGTATCGGCGGGTTTGCCTCATTGCTGGAAATGGAGATGGAAAAAGGTTCTTCCAGTCACCGCCTGGTGAAAAAAATAATCCGGGGCGTCAACAACCTCAATGACACGGTGACTTCGCTGCTCAACTACACCCAGCTGGAAAAACTGAATACAACTGTTGTCAACTATCGCGACTATATTGAAACGGAAGTGGAGCGGTTCCGCCAGGAGAACAGTGACAAACTGGGTCGGATAGAATTATTGGTCGATAGTGTGACCGGTGGACGTGAGAGCAGTTTTGACCTGCAGCTTGACCGCGCCCTGTACCGTCAGGTAATTACCAATATTCTGGTAAATGCCGCCGATGCCTGCGGCGATGCGGGCGCGATCAAAGTAAAATTCAACCGGCTGTCTCGCCAGACGGCCGTATCCCGATACTCTCGCCGTCTTCTGTTGAGCGTTGATGAGACAATTGTCGAGACGGTAATCTCAGACACTGGTGGTGGAATCGCGATGGAACATCTGGAGCAGTTGTTCGCTCCATTTTTTACCACTAAGCAGGGCGGTCATGGTTTGGGGCTGGCCATTTCATACAAAATCGTAAAGGCACACGGGGGAGATATCTTTGCTGAGAGCAGTTCAAGCAAGGGAACCTCGTTCTATATACTAATTCCGACACGGATAGATTCTGAAATCAGGGAGCATCACTAATGAAATACAGCGTTCTGGTAGTTGATGATGACAATCTTGTAAACGAGTTCCTTGTCGAGGCGCTTCAGCGGACCGGGTTCGAGTGCAAAGCCGCCTACTCCGGCGAAGAAGCCCTGATTGCGTTCCAGCAGAGCAGTTTTGACATCGTTTTGACCGATCTAAAAATGAAAGCTATGGACGGGCTGACCCTGATCGGGAAACTGAGGAAGATCAATCCCAAGGCGGTTATTATTATGATGACGGCCTACGGGACAATTGAAACGGCGGTGAACGCAATAAAAATCGGCGCCCATGATTTCCTGCTCAAGCCGGTCCTTCCGGAGACGCTGGATCATATTATGAATCGCGTCACGGAAATGATCGAGCTGCGTCAGGAAAACGCTATTCTCAAACGGGATGTAGCCGACCGCTTTCAGAACATGATTGGCAGCTCACGAGCGATGACCAACCTGTTCGACCTGGTTCAGGCAGTAGCTCCGGCTCGGTCTACAATTATGATCACCGGCGGCTCTGGTACCGGTAAAGAGATGGTAGCCCGGGCGATTCACTACAGCTCCAACCGGGCCGAAGGGCCTTTTGTGAAGCTGAACTGCGCGGCCATTCCGGAAAGTCTGGTCGAAGCAGAGCTTTTTGGATATGAAAAAGGGGCCTTCACCGATGCTAAAAAGACGAATCGCGGTCGATTTGAGCTGGCCGATGGGGGGACACTTCTGCTGGATGAAATCTCTGAGATGCCAATGAATCTGCAGTCAAAGCTACTTCGCGTTATCCAGGAGAGAGAGTTTGAACGGATTGGTTCCAGTTCCACAATCAAAATTGATGTCCGGATTATTGCCACATCCAACCGCAACCTCAAAGAACATATTGCCCGCGGCGAATTCCGGGAAGACCTTTTCTTCCGGTTAAATGTAATTCCGGTGCATTTGCCAGCGCTGGAAGATCGCAAAGATGACATTCCGCTTCTGGTCGACCATTTTATCGATAAATACAACAGCGAAAATGGCAAGGCGGTTGAAGGAATAGAACAGTCTGCCATGAGCATGCTGATGAAGTACCACTGGCCGGGAAATGTCCGCGAACTTGAGAATCTGATCGAACGGGCGGTGGTCACTACGACCGGTGAGAGCATTACCGAAGATGACTTCCCGATTGAGCTGGCCTTGGGGCGGTTTGGGGATGATCTGCCCCTGCTGAAAGTTCCGATGAAGCTCGAGGAAGGGAGTAAATATCTTATTCTCAAAACTCTGGAGAAATTCAACGGCAATAAGACCAAGGCGGCTGAGGCGCTCGGTATAACTACCCGGACAATCCGCAACAAGCTGGCGGAATATAGCACCGGCGAGGTTGAGTCGGCTTAAGCCTTTATTTAGTAAGTTCTTATCCCTATTTCTTAAGGCCAGACCCTTCATATCTGGTAGAATCTGCCGATATCTTATCAAGATGGCCGAATTCTGTTCGGCAAGCCCAAAAACGCATGTAAACAAGGCGATTGGTCAATGGATTTTGCGACCATACTTGGTCTGGCAACAGCCTTAGCTACCATAGGCGGAGCCTATGCTCTTGAAGGGGGGACACTGGATTCTGTCTTCCTGATGGCCCCCATGCTTATCGTGATTGGGGGCACGATGGGTGCGACCATGATCACAACTTCGTTCAGGACCGTTCTTCATGTCCCCAAGTTTCTCCGCCTTGTCTTTTTTGGGAAAAGTTATTCGCATCAGGAGACCATCAACCAGCTAGTGAGCCTATCAGAAAGAGCACGACGAGAAGGTATTCTTGGTCTGGAAGCCATGCTCTCCAAACTGCCCGATTCATTTTTTAAGAAAGCCATTCAGTTGGTCATCGACGGGACCGAAGCTACCGCGCTTCGCGGCATTCTGGAAACAGAAATCATCTATGTTGAAGAAAGACACAAGCGCGGAATAATATTCTTCCAGAAAGCGGGTGGTTTTTCTCCAACGATGGGAATCCTCGGAACAGTGTTAGGATTGATAAACACCCTTAGCAACACCTCCGATGCCTCTCGGATGGCCGGAGCGATAGCGGCTGCTTTTATTGCCACACTCTGGGGCGTGGGGCTGGCCAATCTCTTTTTCCTGCCGGTTTCGGACAAATTGAAGATGCGTCATGAAGAGGAATTGGGGCATCTTGAACTAATCACCGAAGGCGTGATTGCCATTCAGGCGGGTGAGAACCCGCGCAATGTAAGAACCCGATTACTTTCATTCCTCGCTCCCCAGCAGCGCAAAGGGGAATACTAAGTCGTCATGCGGAAACGCAGAAAAAAGCCCCAAGATAATGAGAATCTGGAACGCTGGCTGCTGACTTACGCGGACTTGATCACATTACTCCTGGCATTTTTTATCGTTATGTATTCAATGTCACGGGTTGATGCCAAAAAGTTTGGTCAAATGACCCAGGCCTTAAATGGAATTCTTAATGGCGGCGACGAGATTTTCGGCAAAGAGCTTGAAAATGATCCGGCGGCCGGACACGGTCTGTTGAAATTGGGTAACCTCAAAATGCTGCAGTCGAAAATCACGGACAAGTTCAAGAAATTGCAAAGGCATGAGGTTGAGACCGAGATCACCGAACGTGGCCTTGTCATCCATATCATGGAATCCGCCCTGTTCAAAGAAGGGGCCGCCAAGTTAGAGCCAAAAGCGATGGAGATACTGGATATCGTATATGAGGATATCCAGGACAAACCAAATCATGTTCGGGTGGAAGGGCATACGGACGATAAATCAATCCAGACCGCTGTTTTTCCCTCCAATTGGGAACTCTCCACGGCTCGGGCGACCGAAGTAGTTCGCTACTTCACTGACAATTATGGCTATCCGTCCGACAAGATTTCCGCTCTCGGTTATGGCCAGTACCGGCCCGTGCGACCAAATAACAGTATTGAACACCGGGCTATGAATCGGAGAGTCGATATTGTCGTCCTGACAATGGAATTGTCGCTCAAAGAGCCGACCTCGCAGCTCTACGCACAGGACCACGATCAGTAAAAAATGTCACACCTCTACGGGTAATCCTTTCCGTTTGCTTCTATCTGCGCCATCCAGGACAATCAGCCTTTCTCCTGTAAGTTGTTGAACAGCAGCTACGTTGACTGTTCGGGCTGCTTTGGCACGGGTCTTGCTTTTGTGCTGTGCGAGTAAATATAGGAATAGGTGAATGTCACAAGATTTTGCAAACATAATTTTCGCCAAGAGCGGTGTTCCCAAGCTGAAGAAATACCTCGACCTGACTTCGGTGAACCACAGGTTGACCAGCAGCAATGTCGCCAATGTCTCTACTCCGGGCTACAAGAGCAGCAGCATTGATTTTCAGCAGGAATTCAACAAAGCAACCGGTGAATCACGGCACATAGCCGGAAAGATCACCGACAACAATCATATCGCTCTGGGGCAGCATCCGGACCGAGCACCAAAGATTGACCGGGCCCGTGTGCAGGCCGGTGAAATGAACTCGGTTGATATTGATACCGAGATGTCAAATCTGGCCAAGACCGAACTGCAGTTCTCAACCGCCGCCAAGCTTCTACAATTGAAGTTTCAAGGCTTGAGAAAAGCGATAACGAGCAAATAGGAAAACAGGATAACTGATTTATGCCAGGCTTTCTAAACGCAATTGACCAGTCGGCTCGCGGACTTTCCGTGCAGCGTTCCAAAATGAACGTGGTTGCGGAAAATATAGCCAACGCCGAAACGACCAAGACAAAGGATGGCGGCCCCTATAAAAGGCAGCGCCTGATTGTTGAAGAGCAAAAAAATGCGGGGTCATTTCAGTCAGTAATGAGAGAAGTCAGCGGACTTTCGCGCACTAATGGCCGTCATCTGGCCGGCCGCGGACTCAAGATGATTGAAAAGTCAGACGCATCATCGGTCGAAGGCCAGGTGGTGGATGATCCGGAATCCAGTTTCAAGGTCGTCCATGATCCTTCGCATCCCCATGCCGATTCGGAAGGGTACGTTAAGATGCCTGATATCGAGATCGTAACGGAAATGGTTGATATGATGGCTGCATCCCGGGCGTACGAAGCTAACACCGTGGCTATTGGCGCGGCCAAGAAAATGGCCCAGGATGCCCTGGATATATAAAGAGAACAAATAGGAAGATTGTCGAGGATCGATTATGAAAGTCAACTCAATTGGAATTCAGTCGTACCAGCAGGTTTCACAGCAGCAGGCCAGACCTGCCGCAACGGCCACTGAAGAGCAGTCGAAGTCAGCCGACAAAACAAAATTATCCATTCCGGTGCAGGATGCATCGGAATCTTCCCGTTTGGCCATCAAGGCCCCGGGAGACAGCTACGCAAAATTTCTTTCGGTTGAAGAACGACAGGCTTTGGACCTGCTGTTCGGCAAGTTCCGTGATGCTGAAAGATTCGGTTCCGGCTACAATCGGGATATGGAAGCGAATAATGATGGCAGCAAACTTGGCCGGGTTGTCGACCTCAAGGTATAGCTGACAATGTCTACCGTAGGAAACATACAGCGTCTTGTTCCCGGACTGATAGAGCCGACCGGCGGAACCGTCAAGCTGCCGGCTGATAAGGCGGCCATTCCTGAAGAGAATTTTACGGAATTGCTCGGCAGCCTGTTGGACTCCGTGAACAATACGCACACTGAATCAGCTGAAATACAGCAAGCTCTCTTAAACGGAGAGAATGTTGAATTGCACGAGGTCATGATCAAGCTGGAAGAAGCCGGTCTGGCCACCGATCTGTTCCTGGAAGTGCGTAACAAATTGCTGGCAGCCTATTCTGAATTGATGAGGATGCCGCTGTAAGGAAAGGAAATAGAGCCGCAAACGTGACTATGGATGGTTACGCAAAAGCTATATAGGATATACGAATGGAGAGTATCAATCAGTTTTTCAAGAATATCGGAACGTTCATTGGACGTATGACACCGAGTCAGGTGATGATGCTTTTGGGCGTGGGAGCCGGTACGATTGCCGGAACCGTAATCCTGATCGGCTGGATCAATACGGTCAGTTACACCAGACTCTACTCGGACCTCTCGGCCTCTGAGGCCGGTGATGTCGCCACCTATCTTGACACCCAGAAAATCCCCTACCAGCTAAGCAATGGCGGAACGGTAATTGAAGTTCCTTCCTCCGATGTCTACAAGACCAGAATTGCCCTGGCTGCCGAAGGATTGCCGCGCAACGGTAATATGGGCTACTCAATATTCGATGAAAACAATCTTGGTATGACGGACTTCCTTCAGAAGCTGAATTTCCGTCGCGCGCTGGAAGGTGAGATTACTCGGACCATTATGGAGATGGACGAGGTGAAATCGGCGCGGGTGCATATCGTTATGCCCAAGCAGCGACTCTTCAAGGATGACCAGAAGAAAACGACAGCTTCGGTTCTGCTCAAACTCAAAGGGAACAACGGACTGAACCGAACCCAGATAAGCGGAATTACTCATCTGGTGGCTGCCTCGGTTGAGGGACTGTCACCGGACAATATCTCTATTGTAGATTACAATGGTAACCTGTTGACTTCGGGGGACCGCGACGATCCTCTGGCCGGTCTCTCTTCATCACAGTTGGATGTCCGTAAACAGGTGGAAGAATACCTGCAGACCAAATCACAAAGCATGCTTGATGATGTCCTGGGAGTCGGGAAGTCAGTGGTACGGATTACGGCTGATCTTAATTTTCAGCAGATTGAAAAGACGGCCGAGTCATTCGATGCCAACAACCCGTCCATACGGAGCGAAGAGCGGGTAGTTAATTCAGCTTCGCTGGCCGACAAGACCGAAGAAACCGCTGAAAGTAATGAAGAAAACAGCTCCGAAACGGTCATCACCAACTACGAGCTGAACAAGACAGTTGAGCACATTGTCAATGCCATTGGCAACATTGACCGTCTGTCTGTGGCTGTGATGGTTGATGGTATTTACGCCCCGGTCGAAGCCGAAGATGGCAGCACGGAATATGTCTATCAGCCGCGACCGCAGGAAGAACTGGACCGGATGGCCGCCATTGTCAAGAATTCGGTCGGGTTTGATTCACAGCGTAACGACCAGATAGAGATGGTAAATATCGCCTTTGACCGACAGAATATGCAGGATGAGCAGGAGATGCTCGATTCTATGTATATGTGGGATTTCTACCTTGAGATCGCACGGAAGCTTGGGATCGTGCTGATGCTGGCCTTCATTTTCCTGATTGCTCGCAAGAAATCGAAAAAGCTATTTGCCGCCCTCGGGAAACTGGTTCCTGCCCCGAGAGTGATCAGGCAGGAAGTGGAGCAGCCGGTGATTGAAGAGGAGCAGGACGAATTACAGCCGGTTCCCGAAGAAAAACGAAAACAGACAATTGTCGATCGTATGCAGAAAACAGCCCAGGGGCAGCCGGAAGAGATCGCCAAAGTCATCAAGACTATGATGATTGAGTAGAACAATGAATTACGAAGAAATGACACCGATGCAGAAGGTAGCCGTTGCCCTGGTCGCGTTTGGCCCCGAAGTTTCGGCCCTTGTTCTCAAGGGAATGGCGGAGCAGGACCTGGAAAGGGTCACCATCGAAATCGCCAATCTCAGAGATGTTCCAGCCGAAATTGAAGAGAAAGTCATGGGGGAATGCCATCAGATTTTTATGGCCCGCCAGTATATCTCTCAGGGGGGCGTTGATTTTGCCCAGGACATTCTCCAGAAAGCGGTTGGCCCGCTGAAAGCGAAAGAGATTATGCATCGACTGGAATCGAGTATTCGCTCGACCGGTTTCAACCTCCTTCAGGATATTGATCCCAAGCAGTTGACCGGCTTCCTGCAGAATGAACATCCGCAGACTATCTCGCTGATCCTGACCCAGCTGGTCCCGCAACAGGCGGCTTCAATACTCTCGGAACTGACCCCCGAGTTGCAGGCCGAGGTTTCGTTGAGAGTGGCCACAATGGAAAAAATATCTCCTGAGATTCTTAAAGAGATCGAGTCCACTCTGGAAGGGCACTTTGAGCAGACAGGCGGCAGCCAGATGTCTGTCTCCGGTGGCGCCAAGTCGATAGCTGAAATTCTGAACCTGATTGATACATCCGCAGAAAAGAACATTATGCAGTCTCTGGAAGCGGAAGACCCGGACCTTGCTTCGGAAGTCAAGAATATGATGTTTGTCTTTGACGATGTCGTCCTTCTGGATGACCGCTCCATTCAGCGTTTGCTGAAAGAGGTGGAGACCAAAGATCTCTCACTGGCGCTCAAAGCGGCCAGCGACGAAGTCAAATCCAAAATATTTGCCAATGTGTCCGAACGTGTTGCTACCATGATTAAGGAAGAGATGGAGTATATGGGACCAACACGCCTGTCCGATGTTGAGGCGGCGCAGGGTCGGATCGTCGAAGCTGTCCGCAGGCTTGAAGAGGAAGGCCAGATTATGGTTTCCGGTCGTGGCGGGAAGGAAGATATCATTGTCTAACATATTACGATCGGTAGACAGTTCTCGCTCCAATCGAGTCTTCATCGGCGAAAAGCATCGTGATTTCGAAAAAGAAGCGGTGGCTGTCAATCGGCTTGGGCATCTGATCCCGTTGGTCAATATTGTTACGGACTCCGACGGTGCCAAGCTGATCCCCATTCAGGAAGTATTCAAGATTGAGCAATACCTGACTGAGGCCTGCGAGGAATCTCGAAAAGCAGGGTTTGAGCAGGGATTTGAGGAAGGGAAGCAGGTAGGGCTCAAGGAAGCCAGAAACGTACTGGCGCAGTTTAACGAGGCTATCGCCAACGCTGTCACACAGCGGGAAGGCCTGCTCAATGAGGCGAGAGATCAGGTTCTCAAAATGGTTATGCAGATATCCCGCAAGGTCACTTTTGATTCGATCGAAGTTGACCCGGAGAGCGTTATTAAGCTGATCGAAGGTGTCATTGACGGACTTATCGACCGCTCAGTACTGCGGATCAAAGTTAATCCCAGGCATTTGCCAATAGTTGAGCAGAATATGGATCGGTTCCTGGAAGGATCTACCACGATCAAAGAGATTAAGATTGAACCGGACCCTCGGGTCAAATATGGCGGCTGCTTTATTGAAACTCCCACCGGCGATATAGACGCTCGTCTTGAGTCCCAGTTTGAAGTTGTCGAAGAAGCGCTCAACTCTGACGGAGAGTAACGGTGAGCTATATCTCCTATGACACTTACGCCGAGCGAGTCCGCACTGCCAATACGGTCAAGCATTTCGGCAAAGTAACGCAGGTAATTGGTCTGGTCATTGAATCGGTCGGACCGGCTATCTCTATCGGACGCCTCTGCCACATAGAAAACAGAGCCAACGGAGCCAGAGTGAAGGCCGAGGTGGTCGGTTTCCGGGACGATCGCCTGCTTCTCATGCCCTTGGGACCAATCAGTGGTATTACCCCCGGAGCGATTGTAACTTCGACATCCGAGCAGCTTCGTGTTCCTGTTGGTCAGGAGTTGATTGGGCGAGTCTTAGGCGGACTTGGAAATCCTCTTGATGATAAAGGACCGGTGCTTTCACGATTGACCAGATCGGTCAATGCCAAGCCAATTCCGGCTCTCTCTCGTGTCCGCATAGATGAACAGGTACTCACCGGTATCAAGTGGATTGATCTTCTGACCCCGGTTGGCAAAGGGCAACGTATGGGTGTTTTTGCCGGGTCCGGAGTTGGTAAGTCAGTGATGCTGGGCATGATGGCCCGGGGGTCTTCAGCAGACGTGAATGTAATTGCACTGGTGGGGGAAAGAGGAAGGGAAGTCCGCGAATTTATCGAACGCGACCTGGGTCCGGAAGGGATGAAGAATTCAGTGGTTGTCGCGGTGACTTCAGACCAGCCCGCTCTGGTCCGGATCAAGGGAGCTATGACCGCCACAACAATAGCTGAGTATTTCCGAGACCAGGGAAAGGATGTTCTTCTGTTGATGGATTCAGTGACAAGAATTGCGATGGCCCAGCGTGAAGTAGGTATCGCCGTGGGTGAGCCGCCCACCACAAAAGGATATACTCCTTCGGTGTTTGCGCTACTGCCATCCCTGCTGGAAAGGGCCGGGCATACTCAAAAAGGTTCTATTACCGGGCTGTATTCGGTGCTGGTAGAAGGAGATGATTTCAACGAGCCTATCTCCGATGCTGTCCGGTCAATCCTGGACGGGCATGTCAGTTTATCTCGGAAACTCGCGTCAAAAAGTATCTACCCGGCCGTTGATGCGGTGGACTCTATCAGTCGACTCATCAATGACATTACATCGCCTGAGCAGGTAGCCCTGGCTAACGATGTCAAGGAGGTAATCGCGACCTATCGGGACGCCGAAGATATCATCAATCTTGGGGCCTATGTTTCCGGCTCCAACCCCAAAATTGATCGTGCCATTGAGAAGATGGACAAGATTTATGACTTCTTCAAACAGGGGATTCAGGAAACTGTGGACCACGCTGTTTCTCTGGAGCAACTGGCTGCAATAATGAAAGATTAAAGCCGGAAAATGAAAAAATTTCAATACCGCCTGGAATCGTTGCTCAAACTGAAAGAGCACAAAGAAAAAGAGCGCCAGAAGGAACTGGCTATCTCCAGCCATAAGGTGAAGCGACAGGAAATGGACCTGGAGACTATCGACGGCAACCAGCGAAACGCAATCGACTCCCAGGCCAGGCGATTGGCGGGGAAATTCTCAGTTTCTGACATGCTGATTTATGGACGATACCTGCTCAAACTAAAACGAGAGAACCTGACCGGGAACGAAATGCTGAGAGTCCTCAAGAAAGATGAAGATCAGAAACGGGAAGAACTACTTCAGGCCAGCCGGGCCCGACGGGTCTACGAAAAGCTCAAAGAAAAGCAGCAGGCTGCTTTCTATTCCGAAGTCAACTCCGCTGAGCAAAAAGAAAGTGATGAAATAGCGGTCACAAATTTCCGCCGGAATAGTCATTGATCGACCCTTAATTCAAGACAACCATAAATTCCATAAACGGTGATCTATAACCCGTGCATCTTTTGCACGGCAGTACCGGGGATTACGGGCAGGCCGCGGGGGGGGGACCAGCTTCAAAGTAGAAAGAGACGAGATAGGTCAAGTCAGAGATATCCACCTGCTCATCCACGCTTCCATCAATGTTGGCTTCCAGCATACAGGGGGGAGCGGGTCCGCCGCCAAAGAAATATTCGACCATATAGGTGAGATCGGAAATATCCGGCTCATCGATTGGTGAGTAATTTACGTTTCCGCGATCACCAATACAGCAGTTCGCGCCGGAGAAAATCAGCTGTCCCGCCTCAAACTGGGGGACAAACTGGCTGGCCTGTGAATCCGAAAACCAGTTGGCGTGAACAGCGGCGCCGTCAATTACATGCGTCGAGTCAATATCAATAGTCAAAGGGCCAAGGTTGGCCTCGTGTGTGTAGAAGAGATTACACAGAAGACCGGTTCCTACCGGTATGTCCGGGTCCCCAAAGGGGAAACAGTAAACCATGACTGTGTCGGCTACCATAGTGGCGCCCTTGATACCCAGGTAGTCAACCCGTCCCCCGACAAACGAAACTGAGTCCAGGGTGATAAGAGGAGAATTCCAGGTCAGGGTGAGTTCAATTCCGCTGAGGAGTTCGTCATTGACAAAAGAGATCGGGACTACCGAATTAGTGCCGGAGCTGCCCTGGGTTACGACCACGTAGGCTGTGTCCGGGTCCAGAATATCGGTTGTTATATCAACTGCTTCGGTCTTTTCAACCGGAAGAGCTATTCCGAGAAGAAACAGTAAGATCATCGGTTTTAGTAGCTTCATTCTTCCTTACCGTAAAAGCATATCTCCGGTCCAACGGTCAGTTTGGATACCATCCTGGACGGGGACTTTCAAATTCTGTTATTTGCCGAAGTCGGCAATTCGAGTGAGACCTTTTAGCATCTCCAATATAGTCTCCTTCCGGCAGTTAGGCAATCCGTTTCTGCTCGGATGGATGTGCCCCGCTCCTCGCAAATCCTGCTGACTTCTACAATATATTATCGTCAGGCAGTAATTATATCTGATAGGAGGCCGATATTTTTTGTATGAGCACTAAATCCGAAATTAAAAAAGCCTGCCGTTGCGCCTATCTGAAATCCTGCTATATGGCCGAAGAGCTAAAGTGCTTTGGCTACAAAACAGACTGTGCCCTCTACCAGAAATCCAACGGAGAGTTCTACAGCGAGCACCGCTTTAACCAGGCTATGGACCACCTGATCGACAAGGCGCGATCAAAGTATTTTGAAAATAATGAGCTTTAGGCTCTGCCTTGAATCCAGAAATTTATTCCTGAAATTTCCAGAAAACTATTCCGCTATCTCGCTATCTGGCCGAGATCAAGCAGTCTTTTCGTTGCCGTAAACTGTAATAGGGGAGAGGGTTAGGCCTCGCCGGCCGGCTTTGGCATGGCAACTGCTTTGTGAGGGGTGGAGGAATATATGATTAAAGGACTCTATTCATCAGCGTCTGGCATGTTGCCAAGTGTAAAGAGACAGGAAGTATTGGCGAACAACATCTCCAATGCTTCGACCCCAGGATACAAAAAGGACCGCCTTTTTACCACGGAACTAACTCGGGCTGAGAAAAAACAACTGCCCACGCAGTCGGATTGGGTTAATCCGATGGCCAACGACATCTTTGTCGATTTTGAACAGGCCAACTTTGACCGGACCGGCAATCCTCTTGATATGGCTATTGATGGCGAAGGTTTTTTCACGCTCCAGCTGGAAGATGGTCAGCAGGTCCTGACCCGTTCCGGTTCGTTCACCGTTGATGAGAGTGGATACCTCTCCTTTCCCGGCGGAGCGCTGGTGATGGGAGAAGGGGGACCGATTCAGGTTGGCGATGGAAAAATCTCAGTCGGACAGACCGGAGAGATCGAATCGGATGGGCTTGCGGTCGGACGAATAGTGCCGGTTACAGTCGATGACCTTCAGAAATTGGAAAAAATAGGCAGCTCACTATACGCTGTTCCGGAAGGAGTGCAATTGACTTCTTCGAGGAACTTCGCCCTCCAGCAGGGATTTGTTGAGTCGGCCAATGTTGATATCGTTCGGGAGATGATCGATATGATCATTTCGTTCCGTGAATTTGAAGCCAACGCAAAATCTATTCAGGCTCAGGACCAGTCTTTGGACAATCTGTTCAGGCGTGTCGGCGGTAATGGATAGCAAATTGGAATTTTGCAGAGATAGGAGAGAGGCATGATAAAAGCGATGCGTACAGCGGCGACAGGAATGATCGCCCAACAGATGAACGTTGACAATATCGCCAACAACCTTGCCAACGTAAACACCGCCGGGTTCAAGAAAAGCAAGATCGAATTCCAGGATGTACTCTACCAGAACATCCGCAAAGCGGGAACCTCCACGGCTATCGGCTCGGCCGTTCCGGCCGAGTTGGCTATCGGCTATGGAACCAAAGTGGTGGCTACCGTTCGTCAGTTTACCGAAGGAGACCTTACGCCTACCGGCAACCCACTGGACCTTGCCATCTCAGGCGACGGCTTTTTCCAGATTCAGCATCCGGATGGTTCTATCGCTTATTCACGGGACGGCGCTTTCAAAATGTCCGCCGATGGACAGTTGGTAAATTCCGATGGCTATTACCTGGTACCGGAGGTCACTATTCCCAACGATGCCGTTTCGGTTTCGTTTGGCACCGATGGAGTTGTAGAAGTTCTCCAGTTTGGTCAGGATTCCCCCACCCAGGTGGGACAGATTGAGCTGGCCAGATTTGTGAACCCGTCGGGACTGTCCGCTATAGGACGCAACCTGCTGATCCAGACCGGAGCCTCCGGTGATCCCCAGACCGATATCCCCACCCAGGGTGGACTGGGGCAGGTTGATCAGGGATACCTGGAAATGTCCAACGTAAAGGTTGTCGATGAGATGGTGAATATGATTGTTGCCCAGAGAGCATACGAAATGAACTCCAAGGCGATTCAGACAGCCGAAGAGATGGCTGCAATAGCTAATAACCTCAAGAGGTAAATAATGAAACTGCTGACATGGATGTCAATAATACTGCTGCTGTTCTCAACGGGCGCTACAAAATCTGCCGATAGCGAAACCAACGACCGGGTTTTGGCCCTGCATCTGGCTCAGATGTATGAACTAAACCCAAACGAATTCGAAGTCGAAGTCAAATCCAATCGGCTGGGAGATGTTGATCTCTCAGAAACGACGTTTGAGTTTGAACCCCTCACCCAGCGGGATCCTCTCGGACTGTTCACGGTCGCCGTAACATTGACCGGAACCGATGACAAGAGCCGGTCCGGCCAGGTTCGTTTTTACGTACACCAATTTCAAGAAGTACTGGTGATGACCGACAAAGTTCAGCGTTCGCAGGAGATCACTTCCGACAAACTCGAACTCCGGCGCACCGAAATCACTAATCTCAAAGAACAGCCGGTCACTGACAAGAACCAGCTGATCGGAATGAGAGCGGCGAGGAATCTGCGCATGGGAGCCATACTGACCGCAAACGGTTTGGAGCAGACTCCTGATATTGAGTCAGGACATGAAATATCAATTGTCATTTCCGACGGTCTGTGCCGGATTGAAGCCAGGGGAGTAGCCCTTCAAAACGGAGTCGCCGGTGACTACATCAAAGTTAAGAACAGATCTTCAGGGAAGATACTAATTGCGAGAGTGGTCGACAGCCGGGCTGTTGCCATAGACCTGTAACGACAAAAACTCATAGGATTGAGGATAGTCATGAAACTAAGAACACTTTGGATCATCCTGTTTGTACTGCTTTTGCTGCCATTTACGATCACGCTGAAAGCGGACGACTTTGGGCAGAACCAGTCACTCTTTACCGACATCAAAGCTCATAAGGTTGGGGATATCCTGACCGTAAATATCTCCGAGAGAAACAAGGCCACTAATCAGGTAGCCAATAAGACCGAGAAGACCTCTAAAGGGAGTACTTCCGGCGGTCCCGGTACCGGAACGCTGGACTTTTTCCCGATGTTTGGCGCTGAGTCCGAGAGCAAAAACACTTTCGACGGCAAGGGGGAGTCGGTTCGCAACAACAGTCTCTCAGCCAAGATTTCCGTGACAGTTGTAGAAGTCCGCTCCAACGGTGATCTGGTCATCGAAGGTTCTCGTACGCTGGGTATCTCGAGTGATAAAGAAACTATCGTGCTGACCGGGGTGGTTCGTCAAAAAGATATTGCACCGGACAATACAATAAGTTCATTTCAGATTGCCGATGCACAGATTCATTATACAGGCAAAGGGGCCTCAAATTCAGGCTCCCGTCCGGGCCTGTTCACACGCATCCTCACCTGGCTGTTTTAGGAGGGGATGATGCAGAGATTAATGATGAATCAACTCACTTCGCCCGCCTGTCTGGCCCTGGTGGTCTGGCTGGTGCTGGCCCTGGTTCCGCCGGTGAATGCAGCCAAGGTGCGAGTCAAAGATATTTGCAGCTTTCAGAATAAGTCCGAAACCGATCTGATTGGCTACGGACTGGTGGTCGGGCTGGATGGAACCGGTGATGGCAACGGGACACAGTTCACTACCCAGTCGTTGGTTAATATGATGGAGCGAATGGGACTAACTGTTGACGCCAGCAAGGTGAAGGTCAAGAATGTCGCCGCAGTCATGGTCACCGCCCGAATCTCCAGCAACCAAACGGCTGGCAGCTACTTTGATATCATGGTTTCTTCGGTAGGAGACGCCAACTCTCTCCAGGGGGGAACACTCCTGATGACACCCCTCTCAGCTCCGGACGGCACCGTCTATGCTTCATGCCAGGGGCCGATCTCAATTGGCGGTTTCAATGTGCAGGTGGATGAGAGCAACAAAATTGTAAACAACTATACGCTGGTAGGCCGTGTTCCCGGTGGTGGAAAAATCACCAGGTCGCTGCCCAAAACAGCGTTTAATGAGCGGGAAGTAGTTCTCTCGCTACTGGATCCGGATTTCACCACTGCCCACCGCATTGCTGAACGAATCAATATAGTTTATGGGCTGACCGCCTACCCGGTCGATGCCGGCTCGGTTCGTATCGATGTTCCCGACTCACTGAGTCACCCGGTTTCAAAAATGAAATTCATGTCCGATGTCGGACAGTTGGCGGTTGTTCCGGACAATACGGCGCGAGTGGTCATTAATGAAAAAACTGGCACAATTGTGGCCGGGCAGCATGTGACCATTGAGCCGGTCGCAATCGCGCATGGTACGATTACGGTGGATATCAAATCGACACCGGTTATCTCACAACCGGAACCGTTCAGTAGTGGCGAGACCATCGTCAGCCAGGATGCGCAGATAAATGTCAATTCCGAAGCCGCCCGCGTGACGCATCTGAAGGGGGCGGTCTATTTGAGTGATATCGCCAAAGCGCTTAACAAGATCGGGGCGACACCAAGAGACATAATAGCCATCTTCCAGGCCCTGAAACAGGCGGGGGCATTAAGGGCAGACCTGGTAATACTGTAATGGCTACCACGATTAACAATTTGGCGGCTGCGCCTCTACCCAAGAGCGACCTGGAGAGACTTCGCGGAAAATCTGGGGGGAATCTTGAAGCTGACAAGGCGCGTCTCAAGAAAGCCACCAAGGAGTTTGAATCACTGGTCGTTTATGAAATGCTCAAAACGATGCGCAAGACTATTCCGGAATCAGACTTCACCAAAGGCTCACCGTTTTCAGGCGGTATGGGCAAGGACATTTTTGAACAGATGTTTGATATGCAACTGTCACGGCAGGTCTCCGGCGATGGCCGACAGTCGATTGCTTCCATGCTCTACAAGCAGGTAGAAAAAATTCTGGAAGCACAACACAGGACCGAACCTGAGGGCCCGGAATTCAGGCCATTGCAGTCCCCGGAAAAAGAGTTGTCTCCGCTTGCACCAAGGAATTTTATCGAGCGACCACAGCGGAGTATTGAGCTATCGCCGGACAACGACCGCACTGCTGTTAAGGCGCCAGTTCCGAAGCGAACTGACCTGGACCCGGTCTGGAAACGGTATCAGGGTGAGATTGATCGGGCGGCTCAGGAGAGCGGGCTCGACTCCGCTCTGATTGTTTCGGTCATAAAAGCGGAGTCAAGTGGTGATCCGAAGGCCGTTTCGTCGGCTGGAGCATCCGGTCTGATGCAGTTAATAGACTCAACCGCATCGGAATATGGAGTAAGTGACCGCCTCGATCCGGCTCAAAATGTAAGCGGCGGCGCCCGTTACCTGAAAGATATGCTGGACCGCTATGGCAGCCTGAAACTGGCCCTGGCCGCATACAATGCCGGGCCGGGCAATGTTGACCGATATGGCGGAGTGCCTCCGTTTGAGGAGACCAATCGTTATATCGACAAGGTTCTCGGCTATCTGGACGAGCTAAGTGATGCGACAGCCAGTTCACAACCTAAAGAGGTATGGGAAAAATCCGATAATTAGAGAGCACTCTAAATACCAAAGATATGGGATATGGTAAACAAACTGATAGACATATTGGGCAGGGAAGCCGAGATTTTCGAATCATTCCTCTTGCTGCTTGAAGAGCAGCAACTCCACCTGGTAAACAATGATGCCGACGGGCTCCAGCAGGTCACGGAAAGGCAGAGGGAAAAGGTTGTTGAAAGTCAGCTCTGCAACAAGCAGAGGGAAGCCCTGGTGGAAGAGATCAGGGTTGCCAATGCAATCGATGGGGACGTGAATATAACCCGCCTGCTGAATATCGTTGACAAGAATCAGGCCGAGCGGCTGACCCAGCTTCGCGATTTAATTCTCTCGCTTCAGGAACAGATCACCACTGTACGCAATCAGAACGCCCTGCTGCTCAACCGGTCGCGGGAGTATATCTCCAAAATGATGACCATGCTGTCCAAGCTGCATCAGCCTGAAGGCGGATATGACAGTGTTGGCAGCAAGAACGCCAATAATGCGGCCGTAGCCGTGGATAGGAGAGCCTGATGCCAGGATTATTTCAAGGGCTTGAAATAGGCAAACGCGCTTTGCTCTCCTCGCAGGTCGTCCTGCAGACGATTGGTCACAACGTGGCCAATGTCAACACCCCCGGTTATTCAAGGCAGCGCGTTAATATCAATACCACTTATCCGGAAATGTCCGCCCACGGACCGATTGGCAGTGGCGTCTCGGTGCGCGATGTACGTCAGGTACGCGACCTCTTTCTCGGGTCCCAGTACAGACGCGAAAACAAGTCTCTGGGTCAATGGTCATACAAAGAAAAAGTAATGGGCCAGGTAGAAGCGCTCTTTAATGAGCCCTCGGACAACACTCTTTCGGATCAGTTGAATGACTTTTGGAACAGTTGGTCGGCGCTGGCTACCGATAATACCGGTGCCTCCCGCAAAGCCTTGATTACATCGGCGGTGCAGCTCACCAACGGATTCCACCAGCTGGCCGGCGAGCTGCAGACTCTTCGCGATTCAATCGACCGGGATATGGTCAATATCACCGAATCAGTGAACGGCAAAGCTCGCGAAGTGGCCCGCCTGAACAAAATGATCTCCATGCAGGAAGCGGGCGGAGACCGAGCGAATGATCTGAGAGATGCGCGCGACCTTCTGGTTGATGAGATGTCCGAGTTTGTGGATATCAACACGGTTGAGGATGAGCGTGGCAATATGATTGTCTATGTTGGCGCTATGACCATTGTGGATGGTCCGGATTCTCTTCCGATTGAAGCCAGGTCGGAGAATAAAAGCGGCGTTCTCACTCACAAACTGGTCTGGGAAGGAAGCTCGGTAGAGATTACCAATCTAAATGGCCAGCTAAAAGGGCTGGTTGATGCCCGGGATGAGGTCATTCCCCGCTATCTCAATGAACTCCATACTCTGTCGAATACTATCGCAAGAGAAGTGAACGCCATGCACCGCACCGGCTATGGTGTAAATGATAGTACCGGGGTAGATTTCTTTGAAACAGACAATACGGACGCCTTCAATATCAGTGTCAATCGTGACCTTCTGGCCGATTCCAACCTGGTCGCGGCTGCCGTAGCATCCGGTTCACCGGCTGACAATCGGCTGGCCGTAGCTATTTCAGAGCTTCAGGACAAAAAAGTCTTTTTCGGAAATAGCAGCACGATGAGTGACTACTACAACAGCATGGTCAGTAATCTTGGCGTTGAGTCCAATGAGGCCATGTCGTTTTCAGCTAACTATGAACTACTTGTTAATCAGGTCAATAACTCGAAGATGGCCGTGGAGGGGGTATCAATCGACGAGGAAATGGCCAATATGGTGAAATTTCAACATGCCTATGACGCAGCTGCGCGCGTAATCACGACGATGGATCAGGCGCTCGATACTATTATCTCAGGGATGGGAGTAGTTGGTCGATGATAAAGCAGAACTGCGAAAAGAGTAATGATAGCCAAGGAGGGTTAAGTGCTGATTCTAACACGGAGGTTAGGTGAGTCCATCACAATTGGAGACAGTATCAGAGTTTCAGTTCTGGGCGTAAGCGGTCGGCAGGTGCGAATTGGTATCGACGCTCCCAGTGATGTGGTTGTGCACCGTGAAGAGGTGTACGTGCGCATCCAGGAAGAGAACCGCAAAGCGGCCCAGGTAATGAAAAAGGATCTGTCGAGCGTGGTGAATCTAATCAAGGATAAGATTACCGGAAAGACCAAGAAAGACTCGGAGAATCCGGAGATTGAATTTAAGAAAGATGACGGGCCGGATCATCGGCACCGGCGTTCCCGTCGTGATGACAGGCGCACCTGATAAAAGGCGCACCGGTTTCAGATGTGAAGACATGGAAGAATAGGACAAAGGCGACACTATGCGTGTAACATCGGGAATGATAACTGGCCGGGTGATTTTCAATTCGCAGCGATCCCTATCGCGCTTATTGCAACTCCAGGGACAGCTCTCGTCCGGGCGAAGAATCGAGCGCCCTTCGGATGATCCGGTGGGAACTCTTCGGGACCTGGACTATCGCAACGTGCTGGCCCAGAATGACCAGTACCTGAAAAACATAAGCCGGGCCAAGACCTGGGCCCAGAATTATGATACCGTCCTGAGTGATCTCAAAGATATGGTGCAGCAGGCCAAGGATCTGACGATCACCATGTCTGATGATTCCGTCTCAACCGAGTCAAGAATCGGATCACATACAGTCGCAAAGTCTATTCTTGAACAGATAGGACAATTGGCTAACGGCAAATTGGATGGGATGTACGTCTTCTCCGGTTTCCAGTCTGATACCCAGTCGCTGGATATCTCCGCCGACGGAGTGAGGTATCGTGGTGATCGAGGCTCAATTGAATACCCGATAGAAGCGGCCTACAACAGCAAAGTCAATCTGATCGGTGACGATGTCTTTCTCAAGCAGCTGAAAACACTGGGGGCGGAGGCTGACCTCAATCTGGCCGTCAGCCCCAGCACCCTGCTGGCCAACCTGAATTCCGGCAACGGGGTTGATCTTCTCAGCGGCGGAACTTTTGAGATTACGGATGAGACTCTGGGGGTCACAGCTACTATCGATATTTCGGGCGCTGCGACCATAGATGATGTCATTACAGCCATTAATACGCAGCTACCTCCGACAATCTCCAACTTGACCTTTGGGATCGCCGGGGCGGGCAACGCGCTCTCAATTGATATTGACGAGTCCGCTCCTCGACTTGTAAATGACGGAACACTTCTGTCAGATATCAACGAAGGGCACAGTCTGGACCTTTCCTATGGCCGGATGCGGCTGACCGACGGAGCCGGGATAAATATGGATGTCGACTTCAACAGCCCGGCAATCCCTGTGACCGTGGGGGATTTGCGCAATGCCTTCAATACCCAAATGGCTGCCTATGGTCCGCCGCTGGACAATGTTTCAATGCAATTGAATGCGGCTGGGACCGCCCTTGAAATCTTAGATGCCAATGGCGTTCCGGTTGGATTGTCGGTTGCAGAAGTAAACCCGGATTCCACTACCGCCGCCGATCTCGGACTGCTTGGAAATATTGGGGCTTCACTCACGGGACACGACCTGAAACCGAGCTACAAATTCAGTATCAATGATATCGCCGGTACAACGGCGGCTGATCTCGGGATTGTGGACGAATATAGAAGTGATGGCACCGGTACCGATCTCAACCCTATTCTGACGGCCGCTACCGCCGCTGCCACCAGCCTTTCCGACCTCAACAATGGAGCCGGATTCAGCGGTAACGAGATGGTTTTCTGGCAGGGTCAGGTTTCGGAGACGTTTGATATCTCTTCGGTAAGCACAGTCCAGGAACTACTGGACCTGTTCAATAGCTCCTACCTGGATATTACGGCGGAATTGAACTCCAGCGGGACCGGAATCCAGATCAGCAATAATGACCCTACGCTTTCCTTCTCCATTGAAGATGTGGGGGATGGAACGCTGTCCAAAGAGCTGGGACTGTTTGGGGCTGCTGACATGATGGCTTCGCTGACTATGCTGACCAAAGCATTAAAGAACGATGATCGTGAAGGTGTCTCGTTGCTGATGCAGAATTTTGATGACGCCATTGATCATCTTCTGGAAAAGCGTTCGACCACCGGCTCCCACATGGCGAGGCTGGAGACAACAGAATACCGCCTGTTGGACCAGAAATTGACATACACTAAGCTTCTATCAGAAGTAGAAGATGCCGACATAACGGATCTAATTACACAATTGACCACTCAGGAAAACAACTATCAGGCTTCGCTGATGGCGGCGGCTAAAATTGTCCAGCCGACATTGGTTGATTTCCTGAGGTGATTATAGGAGAGCCAAGAAGTATGCGCTTTACAACCCGCAGATTTGGAGAGTTGGATGTCCCGAACGACAAGCTGATCAAAATGGCGCGTCCGCTGTTGGGATTTGAAAAACTCGAGACTTTCTGCATGATCGAATCGGAAGAGATGGCCCCGTTTCTCTGGCTTCAGTCGACCGAGGATCCGGAGGTTGCTTTCATAATTGTAAATCCCAGGTTGTTCTACCCGGATTACAAGATCGAAGTAAACCGGGCCGAAGTGGCTGAACTCAGGATCAACGATGTTCATCAGGTAGAGACCTATGTAATTGTGACGATTCCGACTGAGTCGACCAGAATATCGGTCAACCTTCAGGGGCCCGTCCTGGTCAACACCGAGAATAATCTGGGTCGTCAGCTGGTCATGGTCAATTCTGATTATGGCATCAAGCACTTCATTCTGGATGAAGTCCCCGATGCAATTGAAACAGACAGGGTAAAGGCTGCTCGTGAGGAAGAGCTGATACCGGTCTGAGAATCTGAATTTCAAAATCACGGACAGGAGTAAATTCTGTCCGGCAGCAGAAAATGGAATTTTCTCATGAATAAGAGCAGGACGCCACAGCCTCGCAAGGACTCTCTGACTGCCACGAAAGTGCAGTCGGCTCCCAATAAGAACCGACCCACGACAGTCGGGCAGGCCCTATCACTTGCCCAGCTGCTGATAAATGAGAATCGTTGGGGCAGGATGTTGGAGATTCTCACGCCATTCAAAGAGAAAGCAGACAGGGCCAGCGCATACGAACAGAATGCCTACTATCGGCTGTACTCCCTGGCGCTGCTAAATGAAAAGAGAGTGGAGGAACTGGAAGAGATCCTACGGTCGTTCCGCGCCCTTGCTCCGGACTCACTCGATTTAGCCTATCTGGAGTGTGGTCTGGCGGCTCTCATGCGGGAGCATGAATCAACCGTCAGTAACGGAATACGCTACCTCAGATTGCTTGGGGAGAAAAGCAGCAATGAATATCTGACCAACAATTCAGTCAGTCATGGCACGCTTTGCTTCTGGTTGGGGGAGGGCCAAAAAGCGCTGGGGAATTATGAAGAGGCACGTGACGCGTACAACCACGCGATCAAGCTGCTGCCAGAAAATCAACGTCCGTATCTTGCCTTAGTCTCACTTTTGAAAGCGACGGATGATACCGAGTCGGCAGAAAAATGGATTGCAACCGGGATCGGAAATTGCCCGGAGAATACCGAGTTAAGAATTCTGCAGGATTCCCTCAAGAAAAGACCGACTATTTCCGCCTGTATGATCGTACGCAACGAAGAGACAATGTTGTCTGCCTGCCTGGATTCTATCCGTGACTGGGTCGATGAAATTATCCTCGTCGACACCGGCTCCACTGATCGCACCCCGGAGATTGCATCCGAATACCGGGCAAAAATATACCATCAGCAGTGGCAGGATGACTTTTCATTCCATCGCAACTACTCAATCTCTCAATCGAATTCTGATTGGATATTGATCATCGATGCTGATGAGCGGATTCCGCGGGAAGATGTAGCCGAGATCAAGTCCGCTATCGGCGATTCCAACAATAGTCTCATATCTTTGACAATAGAAAATGTAACCCCCGGTGGGGATCGCATTTCCAGTCTGACCAGTTCCGTCCGGCTTTTCAAAAGAGAGCTCGGCCTTAAGTACAATGGTATCGTGCATAACGAATTGGTCCTGCCACCTAACGAACGAATAATAGCGGTGCCTTCGCGAATCAGGCATCTCGGGTATAATCTTGATCTGGGCCGGATGAGCGAGAAATTCCAGCGCACCAAACGGCTTCTGGAAAAGCAGGTTAAGTCAGAGCCCAACAACCCGTTTGCCAGTTTCAATTATGCGCAGCAGTTATGCAACGAGGATAGTAATTACGGCACCAACAACGCCACTACGGTTATAGACAATGCTAATAAGACAATAGAGCTGTCTCAAAATGAGCGAGGTCGCAGGCATCTATGGATGATGTCGCTGCATCAGCTGGCCCGAGCCTACTTCAATCTTCAGGACTACCAACGCGCCCGGAACTATTGCCTTCAGGCGGTAGCCATGAAACCAAATTATCTGGACGTCCTGATTCAGGCTGGTTTTTGCAGTGTGAAATTGGAAGAGTATGATATCGCCGCTGATTGGTTCAAGAGCTATCTCAACTACCAGAAAGAGTTTGATCCGATCAGGGACACGGAGTCGCTGATCATCTGGCACTATGACAGTCGTGTCCTGGTATTAAACAATCTCGGGTTGATCGCGGAGATGTCGGGTGCCTACAAGGAGGCCGGAGAGTACTACCGGCAGGTTTTGGAACTTGACCCGGAGCATGACAATGCCCGCACTCGGCTCAATGCTATCAAAGCTGGTCAGGTTGCCACCCCACTTACCGGGCCGGTTTCCACCGCCGATCCACGTCAACAACTCTTGGTCGCGAGACAGGCCTGCTTCAATCATCAGCCGGACCATGCGGTAGAAATACTGTGTTCAATCAATAAATCCGAACTGAATCCAGAGCAAGCCCTGGAATATTATCGGCTCAGTGCGCATTCATATCTGGCTTTGGGTCGTTTTGTCGATGCCGAACATTCAATAACGGCAGCTCGCAGCGAAGGGCATGATTCGATCGATTTTGACTATGTGGAGAGCCAGGTTAAACTGAAATTACGAGACTATACCGGCGCTGGCAACGCTGCCGATTCGTACCTGGCCAGACTAAAAGCAAAAACAATTACGCCGGAGGATATTTCGACAACCGACCGCCACGTCAGTCAACTGTATGATACGCGTGCTGTCGCCAAAATTTATGTCGGAACACCGGACGAGGCCAGAGACGACTTTGAAGAAGCAATCAGGCAGGACCGAGGTAATCAATCTCCATATCTTGGCTGCGTCAGGCTGTTGCGCTCCCGCGGGGAATATGAGCAGGCTGATAAACTTCTGGCCGAAGGGATCAAACACTGTTCCGATGTTCAGGAATTGAGACTGATGTCTGAGTGGTCCAGGCAGAAGGTAAGTATCTCCGCCTGTATGATTGTTAAAGATGAAGAGAAGCTGCTCCCCGGTTGTCTTGATTCGATCCGAGACTGGGTCAATGAAATCGTTATTGTAGACACCGGTTCTTCGGACAGAACCGTTGAGATTGCAAAATCGTACGGAGCGAAGGCGCTTTATCAGCAATGGGAAGGAGACTTCTCCAAGCACCGGAACTACTCCATTGAGCAGGCGACCTCGGACTGGGTCTTCATCATTGATGCTGATGAGCGCTTTGAGCAGGAAGATATCTCAAAACTCCTTCAGATAGTAAATGATCCGGAGCCTCAGGCAATATCAATCAACGTCTTCAACTATTATCAGCAAGCCGACCATAAAGTAACTTCGGTCAACTCGCTTCGGTTTTTCCGCCGGGAGTTGAACCTGCGATATGAGGGAATCGTCCACAATCAGATTAATATACCCGAAGGACTGGTAATTACTCGGGCTCCAATCAGTCTCCGCCATCTCGGTTATGATCTTGATCCGGAGGCAATGGCGCGTAAATTTGAGCGGACGCGTGCGCTTCTGGAAGAGCAGCTGGAGAAGAATCCGGAGTTTGCCTTTGGATGGTTCAATCTGGCCCAGCTCTACCGGGGGCACCTGTTCGAGAATCCTCAGGAATACGGCAAGAAGATCATCGCGGCCTCTACAAAAGCTATCGAGCTAACTTCGGCTGAAGTCACCACCGAACGATACGTACATTTGATGGCTCTGGACCAACTGGCCTGGACCTGCTTTTATCTTGAGCGCTATTCAGAAGCTGAAAAGTGGGCTCGTCGGGCCTTGGAACACAAATCAGATTATCTTGATCCGCTCATGTTGCTGGGACATATCTATGCGCAATCAAAGAGATACCCGGAGGCTATCGCGGCTTACCAGAACTACTTGGATACTCAGGCCGGTTATGATAGTGGTCGAGAATTTGAATCTCTCATTCTTATTCATCCGGACAGCCGGGCTACCGCTTACTTTGGGATCGGCTCGGCGGCTGAAATGCTGGGTAATCTGAAACTGGCCAAGGAGAGTTATCTTAAAGCGCACGAGGCTACCCCGGGTTACCTGCAGGTCCCTCTTTGTCTGGGGCGAATATTCTTGAATGAAGGCGACCTTCCTCAGGCAGAGAAGTACCTGAAAATGCAACTGGAGAAGAAAGAACCTTCGGTGCACGCCCTGCTCGGATTGGCCCACCTTTACACGGTTCAGTCCAAAGAGGATGAAGCAGAACAGCAGCTATTGAAGGCATTGAATGAAAGCCCCTTGAATCCGAATGTATTGTCCCAAATGGCCGAATTCTACACCCATACCAGTCGCCACAGCGATGCTTACCGGCTCCTGAGAGAGCTTCACCAGCTGATGCCGGACGACTCCGATATTAATCGCCGTTTCGGTGATACCTGCTTTTCACTTGGGAGCTACCATGCCGCCTCGGAAATCTACCGCAAGCTCTTAGTTGAGCAGCCGGAGAATTCCTCACTACTCAACGATCTGGCCAATTGCTGTTTCAAAACGGAACAGTTCCAGGAAGCTGAGCGGCTGTACCGGCAGGCTCTTACAACGGAAAGCGCCGATGTGATCGCTCTGAGGAATCTTGGGCTCTCACTGGTGAAACAGAATAAACCGCAGGAAGGGGCCGAGGTTTTTGAGAAATACCTTAATCTAATGCCAAATGACCACCAGATACGGCTGCTACTCGGAAATATGCTGGTGCAGATCGGTCGGTACGGCCAGGCTCTTGGCTGCTACGAGAGCTACCTGAAAGAAAACTCTTCTGACTCCGGCGCAATGGCCCGGATTGCGGATTGCTATCTGCTTATGGGACATGAGGATTCAGCTCTGGTCGGCTACCGTCAGGCACTCGCAATTGACCCAGGCTGCAGACATGCTCGGCAGCGGCTCGACCAGCTACAGGTGGTTTGAAAGATTTCTGATGAAAGTCATATTTTGAAGAAAATTCCTTAAGAAAAGGGAACAGATTGCGGTTAAGAGAAAACAACAAATGCCGATTAAAGTCAAAGAAATACATGCGAATACTAATGCGACACACTCGCGACATAGAGGAGGGACGTGCTGAATTTGAAAGCCGTCTGAATGGGATTATAGGCGGATTATATCCAACATCGGAAGTGACAGGTCATGAAACTAAATGCCTATTAAATAAAAACAGGGGTAAGGGCACCCCAATCAATCAAGGAGGATTGACAAATGTCACTTCGCATTAACCACAACATTGCCGCTCTGAACGCGCACAGAAATCTGCAGAACACGAATGAATCTCTGCAGAAATCCATGCAGCGTCTCTCATCCGGTTTCCGCATCAACCGCGGTGCCGATGATCCTGCCGGCCTTGTTATCTCTGAACAGTTCCGTGCGCAGATTGCCGGTCTTAACCGTGCGATCGGTAACTCGGAAGGTTCCATCAGCATGATTCAGACAGCTGAAGGTGCTCTTACAGAAATCAACTCACTGTTGGTTTCCATGAGAGAACTGGCCATTCATGCCGCCAACGAAGGCTTTAATGATGCCGACCAGCTGGCTGCCGATCAGGCTGAAATCCAGAACGCGGTCAAGACTATTGATCGTATCGCTGCCAACACTCAGTTTGGTACCAAGAAGTTGCTTGATGGCTCCAAAGAAAATGTAGCCACTATCACAACTCAGGATGCTACCACTGAGGCCAGTGTCATTAGCTCCGGCCTCAGCACCGGCACTCACTATCTGCATGCCGTTAAGACTGCCGATCCAAGTGCCACGCTGAACACCAGCAATCTCGGTATCTCTCTGAACAACACTGATGGCGATCCTTACAACTTGTCTGAAGGCGTCCATCAGATTGATGTCGTTCAGTCGTCCGGCGTAGCCACCAAGGCTTCCGGAAATATTGGCGTCACCGATGCCTGGGGTAACGGACTGGAAATCGCCGGCGCCGCTGCCAAAGCGACATTGAAATCTGCCGTTGCATTCAGCTCCGGAAACACCGGAAACGCCGGTTCTTACAACTTCTTCGTCCGCTACCAGGACCAGGAAAGCAACAGTGGTAATCCATCTGCTCTGCAGACTCTCTCTGTTGCCATGACGGCCGGTACTACCGGTGCCGAAGTCACCACCGCCTTGAACAACGCCATCGCCGCCAACTCTGAGCTGGCCGGTAAGATTCAGGCTGTTGCTTCTATCCAGGCTGGTCACGCTACGGCCAACTCCGTTTGGTATAGCTTTGAGACTGTCAGCGAAGGCGCACAGTTCTCCATGAAGACGGATGCTTCCAGTTCTTCGGCTACTTTTGCCAACGCTCTCAGCTTCGCTGATGCTTCGGATCGTGGTGCCTCTCTCGGTACTTTGAATCTGACCACTAACACTGATCAGCAGAACCTTTTGGCTAACGAGACGGTTACTGTAGCTAACGCTGTCTACACCGATATGGACACTCTGGTTGCCGCTATCAACACTGGTATTGCCGGCGCTACTTATGCCAGCAGTAGCAGTGATATCACGGCCACCAAAGTAGATGCCAATCACTTCCAGATCTCGACTGTAGACGAAGGTTCAACCTATTACCTGCAGCTCAACCAGACGGCCGGTGCGACTTCTGATCTGAATCGCGCTCTTGGCATGACAGTTGACGCTCAGGCCAATACCGGTGTTGACGCTCTGGTCAACTTTGATGGCTATTCCAACGCTATCAACGATGTCAAGAAGTCTGCTACCGGAACATTTACTCTGAAGACCGGTGCCGATTCTGATCCGGCCAATCAGGGTACCATGTCAATCATAACGGCTATGGCCAAGTCTGCCACCAATGGCACTGGCGTCCTTGCCGGTAATATTCTGGCCGACATTACAGCCACCAAATTCGATATCCAGCTTGACGGCGGAACCAAAACCGCAGCCACAGCCGGACAGGATGTCGCAGTATTTAACGCTGATCGCTCTCAGTCGGTCACCGTTCGGTACGGTCTGACTTCCACTGGTGGAAACGCTACTCTGAGCAACACCGATCAGTCGCTGGTTTTCCAGATTGGCGCCAACGTTGGTCAGACTGCCAGCATTTCGCTTCGCAATATTTCTGCCTCTTCACTGGGCAAGAATCTTGAAGGCAATCTGTTTAGCGATCTGTCCAAGATTGATGTCACCACCGTTCAGGGCTCTCAGGATGCGCAGTCAATTATTGATGCTGCCATCAATGAAGTCTCCACAACTCGTGGTGCCCTCGGTAGCTTCCAGAAGAATACTCTGGAATCTAACTTGAGAAACCTGCGAATCGCCGCTCAGAACCTCACCGCTGCTGAGTCTCAGATTCGTGACACTGATATGGCTAAAGAGATGTCAGAATTCACCAAGAACCAGATCCTCGTTCAGGCTGGTACTTCGATTCTGGCTCAGGCTAACCAGACCCCGCAGATGGTCTTGCAGCTGTTCTAAAGCCGATAATTATGTTTGGAGGGAGGTCATTCTCCCTCCAAACAGCTAAACAGGAATAGACATTGATGTCGATCACTACAGAGGAGTAAGATGGCAGGCTTTAATTCCATATCAGGCTTAAATTCCGGGCTCGACACTCCCGGAATCATTGACGCCATCATGGCGTTTGAACGTCGCAACACTAATCTCCTCGAAGAACAACAGGTTATAAAGCAGGCCACAATTACCGCCCTGCAATCGCTTCAGGCAAAATTCTTTGCCCTCAATTCACAACTGGGACAACTCAAACTTGGATCGACCTTTGAACAGGGGACGGTTAGCTCTTCGGACAAAAACGTTCTATCAGCTTCGGCCAACGGAAGAGTACCGACCGGCAGTTATGATCTTAGAGTTTTGCAGTTGGCCAGTAATCACCAGATTGCCAGCCAGGGTTTTAGCTCGATAGATGAGAGCCTGTTTGGTAGTGGTGACATCAAAATTACGGTTGGAAACGGATCAGAACAGGTTGTCACGGTAGGATCGGACAACAACAGCCTCAAAGGAATCAAGAACGCTATCAATGACGCGCGAATCGGGGTGACAGCTACGATCGTAAATGATGGCTCATCTTCGGACCCTTACCGGCTCATTCTTACCGGTGACAGTACCGGGGTTGCAAACAAAATTACAATCAACTCTAGCCTGATCGGGGGAGAGAACCTCAACTACAGCACTGCAACCTTTGGTAGTCCGGAGTCAGTAGTGATGAACACCGGCTCCAGTTCACAAGTCTCGCTGGGAGCAAGTGCCGCCTTCACCGGGAATGAAAATAAAATCTTTACATTCACAGTCCAGGGAACCGGAGAACAGACGATAGGCTCTGACAATATTACTATTACCTGGTCCGATGGCGTGAATCCGGAACAGTCAATTGTGGTGACTCAGGCTGATACGGAAGTTGAATTGGTAGGAGCGGGGGCCGATGGGCTCAAGCTCTCCTTCGCGGCAGGCACTCTCACTGCCGATGACACTTTTCAGATTGCAACTTTTGCGCCGCTACTTCAAGAGGCGTCCGATGCTAAGCTCGCGGTAGGATCAACCGGTGGAAGTGGCTCGCCCATCACGGTGACTTCGGCAACAAATACTTTCAACGATGTCATCGGCGGCGTTACCCTGAACGCCAACGGGATCAGCGAAACAGGAACGAGTGTGAAGGTCAAGACCGATCTTGATGTTTCCGCTATCAAATCAAAAATTCAGGGATTCCTGGACGCCTTCAACGAAATTAACGAATATATTGATAAGCAGAATGCTTATACCCAAGATTCAGACTCGGCCCCGCCTCTATTTGGGGACTTTACTGTCTGGAATCTGCAGAATTCGCTCAGAAAGACCTTAAGTTCGGCTGTCAAAGGGCTGGACTCAAAATATAATCAACTGGCCACGCTGGGTATTCGGAGCAACGCCGAAGGAAACCTGACCATCAAAGACAGCTCTCGGTTAGAAACGGCTCTTCGCGAAAATCTGGATGATGTCATAAACCTCTTTACCGATGCCGGCAATTCCAGCAATGCCAATATCGAGTTTATCTCCTCCGCCTCCGCTACAGTAGCCGGACAGAACTACGCTGTAAACATCACTCAGCCCCCCACCCACGGTGGATATCGAGGCGCGGGTCTCAGCGACCCAGCCACGACACCGATTACATTGGACGCTACCAACAACCGGCTGAAGTTGAAAATCGATGCGATTGTGTCCGATGAAATCGCTCTTGACCAGCGGGAGTACACCACCTATGCAGAATTGGTTGCGGAACTACAGAGCAAAATAGATAACGATGACAAGATCGGTTCTCTCGGCGTGGAAGTAAAATGGGTGGAGACCGGAGCCGGGAGTGGCTACCTGGAATTGGTAAGTCCCAATTACGGCGAGACCTCCAAAATAGAATTGATCAGCTCAATCTCAAACACGGCATATTCTGTGCTCGGTCTGGCTACCGGCACTCAGGTGGCCGGTAAAAATGTGGCCGGGACCATCAATGGCGAAGCCGCCACAGGCAATGGTGTCCTTCTTACCGGAGACGAAGACAACAAGACCACGGCCGGACTCAAATTGAAAATACTACTTGATGAAGCTGATGTCGGAGACGGCGCCGAGGGTACCATATATGTTACCAAGGGTGTGGCCTCGCAGCTCAATGATCTGGTCAAGAGCTACACGGCTTCAAAGGACGGGATTCTGGACCGGCGTATTTCCAGTTTCCAGGCCCAAATTGACTATCTCTCAAAACGGGTCGCGGAAAATGACAAGTATTTGAGTCTGAGGCGGGAGTCTCTGACGCGGCAATACTATGAAATGGAACTCGCCCTGGGAGAGCTCAATAGCCAGAGTTCTTTCCTGACCTCACAATTGGATAGCATCAATATGAACTGGAAATTCAATCAGAAATAAAATATAACAATAGGACTCAAAGAGGAATAACATGGACGCTAAGCTGAACACCTATCGGACAATAGATACGCTGGGTAAATCACAAATTGACCTGATTCTAAAAGTATACGACGGGGCGCTCAACGAATACCGGTCCAGCCGAGAGGCGGCTGAGAAAGAAGAGTATCACAACCTTCGCCCTCATCTGGAAAAAGCGGCCAAGTTCATCACTCATTTGTACACCACTCTGGACCCGAAAAAAGGGGGAGAGATTGCCGCCAATCTGGGGCAGTTGTACGCCCATATCCTGGGACTAACCGACCAGGTCGCGGCCACCAAAGAAATCAAAGTAATTGACGATATTATAAGCATACTGGAAAACCTCAGAGAAGGTTGGGCCGGTTTGAAACAACAGGAGGCAGACTTGGACAGTTCCGATTCCGAACGGGAATTGACACCGGAAACGGCCGAGTTTGCCATCACTGGCTGAAGATAGGATCGATATGGACTTAAAAGACATCAATGAATTGGAAAGAGAACTGATTTTCATTCTCAAGGAAGAGTACTCGTTTTATCAGTCGCTCTATATCATACTGGACAAACAGCGTGACCAGATCAAATTCAGTCGAGATGACAACCTTCTTGATCTCTACTCGGAGATTGAACGCTGTCATCGCCGGATCAGACGTTCCGAAGAAAAAGTGGCCGCTATTCGGGATCGTAATCCCAAGTTGTTCAAGATGGCCTCGGTACTTCCGGGAGTCAAGAAACTGATTAATAGCATTGCCACACTGATAAAGAAAAATGTCAAGTTGGTCGATGAGAGCGAGATTTATATCAAAGATCGCTATGATCGGATCAAAGAAGAGATGGGTGAGCTGAAAAACAGCGAAAAGATTCTGCAGTACATTGGCACAGACGCATCCCCGTCGCCGCAATTTGTAGATGGTAAACAGTAGTCTAAGAGAAAACCCGTACAACCACCGGGCGCCTTTAATTGGAAGTGGAAGGTGGAATGATGGAAATAGGACCAGTGAAAAAAAATGCTCTACTGAGCACTCAGCCCAGGCAGGAGAACAGAGAAGCTAAGACAGAACAGCCAGCCAGGAAGACGGACACCGTCTCCATTTCACTGCAAGCCAGGAAGAGATTGGCCGAACTGGCCGACAGCTCCCGGCCGCTGGCACCGGAACAAGCAAACACCGAATCTGATGGGGATGCAACGCGTCTTGATCTGATTCGGGCGAGAATCGCCGACGGGTTCTACAGCCGAGAGGATGTTAGGGCCATGATAGCGGACAAACTGACCGGGCATTTGGGAGAAGAATAAGAGATTTTATGGAATTAGCCGCAATTGACAACAAAGTAAAGCAGGTCGTCTCCAATATCCGCAATCTGCCCACGCCGCCGATTGTCTTTCACCAGATTCAGAAGGTGATGAGCAACCCGGACGTGTCTGCTTCGCAAATCGCCAACATTCTCGCCGAAGACCCGGCCATGTCGGTCAAAGTCTTAAAGCTGACCAACTCCGCCTTTTACGGTCTGGCCAGGGAAGTAGACTCGGTCAAACATGCTGTTGTAATAGTTGGCATAGAAGCAATCAAGAATTTAGTGCTGTCCGCCTCTGTTCTGGGAATGTTTAAGTCCGATCAGATCGACCAGGAATTTATGGATCGTCACTGGCGGCATTCGTTGGCTACGGGGTTCTGCTGTCGATTGCTGGCCCAGAAAGTAAAGTCGCGCGGATTCTTGAATCCGGATTCTGCCTTTTCTGCCGGTTTGCTGCATGATATAGGAAAGATCGTAATCAGCTGCTTCCTCCCTGAGGAATTCAAGCAGTTCCGGGAAGCACGGGAGAGCGATCAAATAGCTCCGGACTTCATGGTTGAACAGAGAACTATCGGGTTTGACCATGCTCAAGTTGGCGGCGTCCTGACACTGCAGTGGAAACTCCCTCAGAAACTTACTGAGGCAATCGCTTTTCACCATAATCCAACCAAGTCCGGCGAAGAGGAGCCAATGACCTATCTGCTCAGTTTGGGCAACTTCATAGCCAAAAAAACTCTCTACTCTGATGAAGAAGAACACCTTGTTGGGGCAGTTGATTCCGACGTTATTGAGTTCTTTGGGTTCGAAGAATCTGATATCGAGGGATTTTCCGATCAGCTGCGGGAAGAGTATGGAAAAGCGGAGACATTCCTTCAGATTGCCGGAATGGGTTAATCGGCCGAACAGACACAGCTCAAAAGCATCTGGCAGACAACGGCTTGTATAAGATTGCCCGGTTTCAAAATTGATCTTGACAATTCACAACCCTCCCTATATTATATACAGCTCTGACGAGCGGCTAAGATATTGTTAGTTGGGCGATTAGCTCAGATGGTTAGAGTACTTGCTTGACATGCAAGGGGTCACTGGTTCAATTCCAGTATCGCCCACCATTTTTAATTAAGCGGATCGCGCCGGTTTCCCCGGTGATCCGCCCTTTGATTTTGTGAAAGAACCGATGTCTCAAGTTAATTTGACATTCCCGGATGGATCGGTGCGCGAGTATCCCGGTCAGGCAACCGGAATGGAGATTGCCAAATCCATCTCGCCACGCCTGGCTAAGGAAGCAATTGCGATCAAGGTGGATGGACAGGTGCGTGATCTGTTCAGTCCCATTGAGTCGGATGCACCTATTGAGGTGCTGACCTTCAAGGATGCCGACGGACGCGAAGTATTCTGGCACTCCAGTTCTCATATTATGGCCCAGGCGGTTCAGGAAATATTCCCCGGTGTAAAGCTGGCTATCGGTCCTCCCATTGATGAGGGCTGGTATTACGATTTTGAAGTTGATAAGCCGTTCACTCCCGAAGACCTGATCGAGATTGAAAAAAAGATGGCACAAATCGTAGCCGAGAACGCCCCGTTCAGCTGTGAGGTCATGGGTCGTCAGGAGGCTATCGATCACTATTCCAAGCTTGGGGCTGACTACAAAGTTGAATTGCTTGAGGGTTTTGAGGACGAGACCGTTACTGTCTATCACCACTCTCGCTTTGAAGACCTTTGTCGTGGTCCGCATATTCCTCAAACGGGCCTGATCAAGGCGTTCAAGTTGACCTCGACCTCCGGCGCTTACTGGCGTGGAGATGAGCATAACAAGATGCTGCAGAGGATCTACGGAGTCTCCTACCCTAAGAAGGGGATGCTGGAAGAGTACTTGGAGCGGCTTGAAGAGGCAAAAAAACGGGACCACCGGATTCTGGGGAAACAGCAGGAACTGTTTCATATTAACGAGGAAGTTGGGGCCGGACTGGTGATGTGGCTGCCGAAGGGAGCCCGGGTCAGAAACGAAATAGAGAATTTCTGGCGAGCCGAGCATCTGGCCAGCGGCTATGAACTGGTCTACTCACCGCATATAGCCAACCTGGAGCTATGGCACCGTAGCGGACACACTGATTTCTATTCCGATGATATGTACGGCTCTATTGAAGTAGACAATCGAGAATATCAGCTGAAGCCGATGAACTGCCCTTTTCATATCAGTATGTACAAGTCCCGGCGCTGGTCTTATCGTGACCTGCCAATGAGATGGGCCGAACTCGGTACTGTCTACCGCCATGAAAAAGGCGGGGTTTTGCACGGTCTGATGCGGGTACGCGGGTTTACCCAGGATGATGCTCATCATTTTGTGGCCCACGACGGAATGGAAGAGGAACTGATTTGGATTCTCAATTTCTGCGTTCATATCTTGAAGTCGTTTGGCTTTAGCAAATACGACATCTATCTCTCAACTCGTCCGGAGAAGGCTATTGGTGATCCGGCTGATTGGCAGCGGGCCGAAGACGGTCTCAGGGCTGCCCTTGACAAGGCCGGGCTTTCCTATGAAGTGGACGAAGGGGGCGGAGCGTTTTATGGCCCCAAAATTGATATTGGGATCAAGGATGCGCTCAATCGGAACTGGCAATGCTCGACTATTCAATTTGATTTTTCCTTGCCGGAACGGTTCGACCTGCACTATATTGATGATGAGGGACAACAGCGACGACCGTACATGATTCACCGGGCGTTACTGGGTTCCATTGAAAGATTTTTTGGCGTACTGATAGAACACTATGCTGGCAATTTCCCGCTCTGGTTAGCCCCGGTTCAAGTCAAAGTTCTGCCAATATCTGATAGTTTGATGGATTATGCGGTTTCGGTAACAAAAAAACTGCAGGACGCCGGTATGCGCGTCCAAATGGATGATCGGTCTGAAAAGATCGGCGCTAAAATTAGACTGGCCGAAGTGCAAAAAGTCCCCTACATGATCATTGTCGGGGCCAAAGAGGTGGAGGCCAACCAGGTCTCGCTTCGTAAGCATACGGCTGGTGATCAGGGTGTCATGTCCATTGATGAGGCGGTCACTCTTTTCAAGGATGAAATAGACCACAAGGGTCTTGAAGAACAATAATAGTTATTAGGAGGAATACATCTCAAATACGAATCATCGGATCAACGACCGGATAAGAGTTTCTCCGGTTAGATTGATCGGTCCTGAAGGTGAACAATTGGGCATTTTGCCGGTCGAAGACGCTTTGCGCCGGGCCAACGAATACGGATTGGATCTGGTCGAAGTATCACCTAATAGCCGACCGACAGTTTGTCGAATTCTCGACTATGGCAAGTTTAAGTACGAGATTGCAAAAAAAGAGAAGATCGCCAAGAAGAAACAGCATACTTCGCAAATGAAGGAGATGCGATTCAGGCCGAAAATTGATGAGCACGACTTCCAGTTCAAAACCAAGCACGTTCGCGAATTCCTGGAAGCGGGCAGTAAAGTTAAAGTTTTTGTGATGTTTCGTGGTCGTGAGATGGCCTATCAGCAGTTTGGAGCCAAAGTTCTCAAAAGAGTCGAAGTGGCTCTGGCCGATATCGCCGTTGTGGAAGTTCCGCCCAAGATGGAAGGAAGGCATATGAATATGATTATGTCTCCATCGCCTGCCTTTCTCAAAAAGCTGAAGGTTGACGCTTCCAAGAAAGATGGCGAAACGAAAGAAGAAAGGAGTCGGCCGGATGCGGCTGACATATCCGAA
>JARGFS010000050.1 GCA_029211095.1 bacterium
GGATCAAACCTCCTGCATATCCATAAGACCAGGCATAGGATTCCTGGGTTATCTCCAGTTCAAGTGGTCGCACAGGATAGCCAAAAGGGTAATCATTAACATGTTTCACGGCGGTATCAGAGTACATAGTGAAGAAATCCTCTTCGGAGACTGCCAACTTGGCCACAGCTTCCTCAGGGTCAAGTACCGAACGCATCCTGATCTGGCCGTCAGCACCTTCAAGCGGCTGAAACTCCTCGCCGCCCCAGGCCCATCCAACCCAGCGATTTGAGCCAGTAGAGACCAGAGTATCTTTTCCTTGTACTCCACCCACCCACAAAGACATGCGATAAAGGTGATCAATTGTGGAACCTATCGGGTACTCAGCTCCCATGGAGAGTCGTTCGCCGGTAAGACAGTCAAAAACTCCCATATCATATGGGGACAGGCTAAACTTACCGTCGTTCTTGACAACCAACCCGAGAGTGGAAACATTGTGGCGGGCAAATCCGAGACAAGGCTTCTCGGTGCCCAACGCTTGATGTGCAGTTATACAAGCTATGAAGATACATATGATGGATGTGAGAAATATGCCACGATGATTGCTCATTGCGATCCCAGCCTCTTTGCTCTTACTGTAAGCCGCCGAATCTATTCCCTTCGTTATACCCACTAAATATAGACGAAAAGAAGAGTAAATTGTCAAGAATTAACTTGACAAAACATGGATGGGGGGGGGCAATTTATGAATGCGGTGCAGGGCGGTCTGCAGGGAAACTAATAACCCATGGAGGATTCTATGAAACAGCTATTTGAGAAGCTGGCACTCTTTACGCTGGCTTTGCTAATCGGTATTGGCGGCTACGCTATGGCTCCGACGACTTCGGTTGCTGGTCCGGGCGAACCACCACGCCTTTGCCTTAACCCCAACTGGATGTATAGAATCGATGATGAGTGCCCTGGCCTGGGGGGGTGCAGCAGCCCACCGTATGTAACCGTTAAGATCATGTACATTGGTGAAGAGGAGGATTGCGACGTTTGCATCAATAGTGTCGGCTGCAGTACCACTTGGTGTACGCCCCAATAATCCAGACCCACCTTGCAAACAAAGAAGTTGACGCCGCACGCACCACTGAGCAGCTCTCTCCGAAGTTTTGACTTATCAATGTGATTTGACAGACTTTTATTCGTATTTCGATCTACAGAGCCGCTCTGTACCGAATCAAGTAATGTGATCGCAACTGTTATAATGCGAGACAGCCATGAAGTATTTTCTAAACAGTCTTATAGTGGTGGTTGGTGCCTTTCTTGGTGTCTATATAGGGGTGCAACTATTCTCTGATACCGATAAACCACTGGTAGTAGTTGATAGATCAGAGGCGTCTGGTTTCCCAGCCGATTGTAAACTCACGTTCGACGTGGGTGATCTTTTCCCTCTTGAAGATTGCTACAAATTGAATGGTGATACGACCAATTTTGAAGAACTTCTTGGCACGGTGCCAACCCTGCTTATATTTGCAGGGGATGGATGCCCGCCCTGCGATAGCTTTCTTGCCGTTTGGACTGGAATTGAGGATAAAGTAAAGCCCGATTGTCGTCGTATATTTTACCTACCGATCGAGCAGCAAAAAACGTTTGGTTCAAAATTCTCCTTCGTAGCCCCCGAAGACCTGTACTTTATTCAGACCGATTTGTTTGTGCAGAAATACAATTTGGATTATTATCCAACATTGGTATCTGTCGACCGCTCGGGTTTTGTCAGTCACATTCAATACGGCTTTGCGGGAAGGATAGACAAGGCAATAATCACTGAATTCACAGATGTTTCACTTGAGTAACTCCAAAGGGCTGGGTAGCCCAACACTTGTGGCGAGTTTAGTTTGAGTAGGGCAGAGCGCTTCAGTGGTTCTGCCCTACTCAGCTGGAATCCAGGTTTTTTCTATTGCCCATTAGACCCCAGCCGACCTCGTTCGTTCAACTACTTCCGATAAATGTCCACTGAGCCAAGACCAACTTCAATAACCAGGATGATCCGGTTGTCGGCTGAATCGAAATCTTCGGTCTCAAACAAGTCATCATCGATTTCATCAAAGTCGCGCCCGTGAATGTCAACCGAAGACAACCAATTGCTGCCGCTGGTCTCAATTCGTACGGCCACATCATCGGGTAGATAAATCTCTGCCGAGCCAAGTCCGATTTCAATGTCAACTTCTGATTCACCATTATACTCGCCACTCAAGTCGATAGTAAAGGAGCCTACTCCACCTTCGAATCTGAACTGGTCAAAATTGGCGTTACCCATCTTTTCCAGGTCCAGCGAAGAAGCGCCCGCTTCAATACTGATCTCCTTCATTCTGATCGGGTTTGGCTCTGAAAAGACAACTCTTCCCGACGCGGCCCCGATCTCAAGGGCAAACTCTTCCAGTGGAATTCCACCCAGATCAATATCCGCTTCGCAGGCACCGATCTCTAATTCGAGCGTCGACTCATACCTGGTGGAAAGCACGATGTCCCACTCGTTGTCATCGGTATCAATATCCGAGCTTTTGCGATGATCGCTTTCGAGATTCAGATAACCGGTCGAGCGGCTGACGTTGTAGTCTACTTCGTAGTCATTTCGCTTGGGATTGTAACTAATATCAATAATGGCGGCCTGGTCCATGTCCCGCGGTTCAATTCTGAACTCACCGGCCCCAAGTTCGGCGGTAATCTCTATCCGGTCAACCCCTTCAGACTCAATCTCCTTGGTCACCTGTTTTGTTCTGGCCGAAGTGGAAACTGACACAGCAAAAAAAGTTAACAGCCCGAGTAAGATTAGTCTCTTCTTCATAATGCACCTGTTTTTATGACGGTTTACTTCTACTGCTTACCACTACGAAGATCAAAGCAACTATGTTTCAACTGAGACAAAGAGCGAATCATGGAATAGAATCGGGCGGAGGATCTGCAATTGGAGGATCATCTGGAAGTGGCGGCGGGGCAGGCATTGCGCCAGCTTCGGCAAACGGTTGTTCACGCTCTCTCTGCCCGGTGTAAGGACGAAATCCAAAGCGAGTTAAGACCACCGCACCCAATCCGGTAGCCATGGGAAAGGTAGTGATCAGGATTGAAAAGACTAACAGAAATATCCCAAAACCGTTGGCCGTGGAACTATCCATGCCGAGCAACAAAGCAACGGCAAACCAGAACAGCATAAGAAATGAAATACCAATTAGCGACTGCGGAAGGAACTCTCTGCTGGTGATACCAAAGCGCCAGAGGACTTTTCGCGTCACCCAGGAACCAAAGGCGACAAAACCCAACAGATATCCAGCCAGGTAAATGAGTGGAATAATTGGGATCAGGACGGTACCGATAATCGTGATGGCAACCAACGCCAGAACCAGGGGAATCAGAAGGGTGAGAAGAAACCCGAGCAAAAAGGTACGCGCCGGGTGGTCCCCCATACACTTCTGAAGGTTGAACAGCTGCCTCGGCATCAGGGATGTAACCAGAAAAGCTGCCAGAAGCAAAAAGGCTGTCAGCGAAGCGACCACAATCACGCCATCAACCTGAAAACTTCCGGCCAGATCATCAAGATCAAGAGGATTCCCCGTCTTGTCCACCCGTCCTTTAACCAGTCCGCCTTCTTTCACCACCACATCGGGCGCAACCACATCTCCTTCCACCACGCCGCTGCCGGTTATAAGAACCCGGTTATTCAGTGACTTGACATTTCCGCGCACCCAGCCTTTAACAGTAACTCTTCCATAGGAGATAATATCACCTTCAACATACTGGTCATAGGCAACTCTGACGGTGTTTTCCCAGGCATCCACCTCCAACTCCCGGACACAACGCTCTTCGACACTTGGTTCATCATGGTCCCCGTCAGTTGATTCAACCCTGGTTCGGTTCTCCCCACTCCCGGTCAGGTTGACCACAAACCCGTCTTCGGTGAAGTCATATCTGAGTTCGTTGCCGGCTGTGTCAACAGCCGTGACACCTTCGGCATCAAGTCTTATCTGATTCAGGATTGGTTCGACTATAACAGTCTGCGAGTCATCCTGGGCCGTTGTCAGGCAAGGCAACAACAAGGCCAGAATCAGCAGTGATAGTCTGTTTCGCTTTTGATCAAAAAGGGCCACTTTACAAGTCCTATGTAAACGAGCCGAAAATTAGTACTGAGCTATTTGCACATCACCGGTCGAAGAAGTCAGCACTATTCGAACACCGCCGCCGCCAAAGTCACCTTCAAGACGGTTGCGGGTCATTGATTTTATCGCTATCGGCACATCGGTTTTGATCTCACCTGAGTGAGTGTTTATAGCCAGAGTGCCCGATGATGTCTCCGGTACGGAAAACGAGATTTCACCCGTAGTTGTTTCGATTAAATAGGAGTTCCGGCTCAATAACTCGGTTTTTACATCGATTGTGGCGGAAATTGTGGAAATATCCACGCTGCCGGCCAGCTGGATCAGATGCATCCGGCCGGATTCCGACTTAAGGCGAACGTCTCCCTCAACCCAGTTAAGGTCTATATCAGCCAGCGGCTGCTCGACCGTTATCGGCCCGTAGCAGTAGGCAACATCGACATGACCAACCCCGCTGTGCACGATATCTATGGAGCCTTCGATATTCTCTATTACAATATCTCCGGCGTGGGACGCTATCTTGATATCGCAGTCGTACGGAACCTGAATGATAAAATTAACATCGCCAAAAGAATCATCCCCCACTCCAAGAACCCGCTTCCAAAACGAACGACTCCGATTCAAAATGGTAAGGTAATTGGTTTTGACCAGAAAGTGGTCATCGGTACGGTCAACCATCAACTCTATGTGATCCGCTACTTCTTCGGCGTTGTGTCGATCCGAGGCCTTGACAACTTTGGTGGCTTCAATGATGAGACGATCGGTCTCTGTCTGCTTGATAGAGATGTTTCCGCGGACGATATCCAGTTCCAGTTCCAACGGGCCTTCGACATCATAGATCTTCTGAAAATCAAATTCAAAAGTCTCCGCCCGTCCTGAACTTGAGATGCACAAAATTGTCGCGGCTAAAATCAGGATCAAACGCGACAAGGATTTCAAGACCGTTCTGATCAACTCTCTCTCCGTGAGCTAAATTCCCTTGAGCTTCTTTTTCAAAAGCTCTCTGGCCCGGAATATCCGAGCTTTTACGGTACCAACAGGTATATCAAGTAGTTCGGCTATTTCTTCATATGTTTTATCATCCTTATGACGATAGATGATAACTTCTTTGTATTTGTCCGGAAGAGAGTCGATCGCCTCGGCTATACTGAACGACTGCTGCTTCCTAACCAGGTCCTTTTCCGGATTATAGGAGTTGTCCGGGACCTCAATTTCAACTGTCCCCTCTTTGGTTTGCAGTTGCTGATCCAGAGACAGGGCGTTTATTCTCTTTTTACGGAGAAAATCAATCGAGCAATTAGCCGCAATCTTGTAGAGCCAGGTGGAAAAACGATATTCTGATCGATAGGAAGCCAGAGAGGCAAAGGCCTTCATAAATGTTTCCTGGACAAGGTCGTTGGTGGTCTCCTTGTCCCTTACGATCTTGAAAATGATATGAAAAACGGCTGTCTGGTGTCGCTCGGTAAGCGTGCGAAACGCCTTTTGAGAACCGGCCAGGGCTTCCTGAATTATTTCTAAGTCGTTGTTTTTCAATCAAATCTCGCTAACTCTCGGCGATGAAAGTCAAAGACCAAAAATCGAATAAATATACTACCAGCAGAATTCAACTGACAAGCAAATTTACGCCCCATTTCGCTCCCGATTGCCTTGATGCCGGTGATCCGGGGTTGACCAGGCTACAATACTCTATAAATGACGTGACCCTGTTCAAAAACCGAACAGGGTCAAATCAGGACTTAAGTCAGGGGGCGACTAAGTCTTCAGGATCGCCTTGATCATCGGCATAAAGCCTTCAATCATAATCCGCGCGGTATAGTCCGGTCCGGTCAGCTTAAAAAAGACATTCCCCTGGGGAGCTTCGACAATCGCTCCCACCAGCCTGTAATTCTCTTTGTTTTCCTTCTGGCGTGACATTGGCCCACCCATCGAGACTTCATAGAAGCCAAAAATGGAGAGCATGTGCACTTTCATTCCATCTACTTCCAGTTCATACTGAATCGCCCCGGTATGCGGATCTCGCCCGTCCGGCATGGCCGTCTGGTTGATCCAGCGCTCAAGATTGGACTCTACCGAACCACCCTTTCCTTCGCCAAAGTAGAATACAGCCACGGTTGCCGAGTCAACTTCGTTTTCAAGGGGACCAAACGAATAATAGGCGGCTTTCATGTCCGAAGCTCCGTAATCGGTCCACTGCGACGGAGGCGTAAAAGTAATCCCGGCGATGCTAACCGACTCACCATCGAAAGTGTGCACAAAATCCGACGGAGTATATTCCAGTTTTTGTTCAACGGTCCGGGAGCCGCCAGCAGTATCTTGAACCTGTCCGGCTGCATCCTGTGTGGCCTGGTTATCTTTTTGGCCCGCTTCGGTTTTTTTCTCCGAAGAGCAGCCGGTCAAAGCTATCGCGATCACCAGGCCGAGTAGTATCCGTTTCATAATTCACTTCCTTCTTTTTGAGCTTTCCCAGTTTACTTGCCCCTCTGCTCAATCGGGGCGGTTGGTAAACTTATACCCGTCAACCAATCTAATCAAGCTCTACTTTTAGTCAGAATCCGATTGAAATTGAGCCGATCCGTGATCCCTTCGGTGCTAATCAACAGCACCGAGCTCTCTTGATTCATCCCTATCAACTTGCGCAATCCCTTTAGCGACCCTGACTTCTCAAGCGCCAGCAGAAAGGCCAATCCGGCCGCACCCGACTCTCCGGATTCAATTTTGGGATCACTCCCCTGCGGTTGGTACAACATTTTCATTCCCTGTTCGGCATATTCATCCCCAATAGCCACAAAGAGATCAAAGCTGTCTTTGATAATATCAAAGGCGACCGGTGACGGAGTCCCGCAGTTTAGACCGGCCATGATGGTGGTCAGGTTTCCGGCGGCCGTCTTCAGACTCTGATCGGCCGTACTTGCCGATTCCAGAAGACAGGCCGCTTGGACAGGTTCGACTGATATCAGTTTAGGGGCCTCGTCTTTGGCGTAGTGCCAACCGGCGGCCGCGGCCAACGCTCCAACACCTGCCTGAATCACCAGAAAGTCAGGCCGTTTGGCATTCAACTGTGCTAATTGTTCGTCGATTTCGCGAAAGAGGGTCAGGTATCCTCCCGATATTGCGACAGCAGTTTCTCGATCACCGACAGTCGAAGTATCCGAGATTATTTCCCACCGGTTGACGGCTGCTTCCCTGGCCACCTCGGATACGGCCTGATCATAGCTCCCCTCCACAAGGCGTACCTCCGCACCAAGTGAGGCTATGGCCTCAACCCGCTGTCCGGCCGCATCATCGGGGATGAATATCACCGCTCTGGCTCCTATCAATCCGGCCATCCAGGCTACTGCCCGTCCATGGTTTCCATCGGTAGCGGCGCAAAAAGTCAAGCCTGCCAGAAAATCGCGTTGAACCGAATCGCTCGGATCATACTTGGCAAGGCCTTTCCTGACTAACAACTGTTGAACTCTCTTGTAAATGGCATAGGAAGCGCCGAGTCCTTTGAAAGCGTTCAGACCAAAACGGTAAGACTCATCCTTGATCCAGAGCTGTCCGATTCGCAAACTCTGCGCCAGATTTGGCAGTGACTGTAAGGGTGTCCTTCTATACTCCGGCAAGGAGCTATGAAAACGGTAAATCTCATGCGGTTTAAGGCGGGAAAAAAGTTGGTTGGCCCGGAAAACTTCCGGGTCTGCTCTGTTGTTCAAATAGTAGCGGCACATAGGTACGCAATATAACTGATTATGCGAGTGGAGTGTTAGTATCCATATTTGCATTGACACTCTTTGTTGGCCTCCTATATTGAAGATGAAGGGAAGAATGTAGAGTTTTACTCTATCTGGAGAGCACTCAGGCCGCGGCAACTCCGCTTACCTCCATGTTTTGCGCGCATAGTACAAACGATTATTCTCATCAGGCAGAACTAATCTAAAGAATTGACGATGATAAAGAGATAAACCGAGGGAGAAAATGACAATAAGACGAATTTCACTTTGGCTGACAGCGATAGTCCTGATTCTCTGTAACTCAAGTTGGGCTCAACTGTCAACCGGCGGAAGGCCGCTTAGCTTTGATCGAACCGCTCGAGGGAAAACGATACCTTCGATTAAAACGGAAGCTCTTGATCGACCGACACTGCTGGCCGAAGATGAGATTGACAAGAAATTTGGCACTCCTCTCAGGTTTGGATTTCCCCATGATGTCAGCTACAACCTGGAGAACTCAGGCGTTTGGGAAACTCTTCCCAACGGAGACCGACTCTGGAACCTCCGTCTGGAATGTCCCGAAGCATACTCGATAAATCTTGTTTACGATGATTTCCACCTCCCGGAAGGGGCCAAGTTCTATCTTTACAGTGAAGATCGGTCCATGGTGATCGGTGCCTTTACGGCCCGGAACAACAAAGCGGATCGGGTTTTTTCCACCTCACCGGTGAAGGGGGATGTTTGTATTCTCGAATACTACGAACCGGCCGAGGTTGACTTTCCGGGGACAATCTCTATCTCCCGGATTGTCCATGCTTACCACAATCTTTTTTCGCGTAATTTTGCTGAGAAAGCAGGCTTTGGAAGTTCCGGTTCCTGCAATAACAATGTCAATTGTCCCGAGGGGGCTGGCTGGCAGGATGAAAAACGGGGCATCGCGATGGTCATTCTTAGCGGCGGCACCCGGTGGTGCAGCGGTTCGCTGATCAATAACACGCGCGAAGATTTGACCCAGTATTTCCTGACCGCCAACCATTGTCTGGGCAGTTCCAACACCTGGATTTTCATGTTCAATTACGAAAGCCCGACTTGCACTGACATAAACGGTCCCACCTGGATGACAGTCCAGGGGTCGGTACTAAGAGCGGCCAATAGTAATTCCGATGTCGGACTGGTGGAGATTACCGAACAGATTCCGGATTCGTTCAATGTCTTTTACAACGGCTGGTCCAGAAGCAATACCCCGGCATCCAACACTATTGGAATCCATCATCCGGCCGGAGATATAAAAAAGATATCGTTTGATTACGACCCCCCGATACATAGTGGCAATTACTGGCGCGTAGTCGATTGGAATGATGGGACGACCGAAGGCGGCTCATCCGGATCACCCCTCTTTAATAACTCTCACCTCATAGTTGGACAGTTGTATGGCGGGTTTGCGGCCTGCGAAAACGATGAATGGGATGAGTACGGAAAATTTGGCGTCTCCTGGGATGCCGGATCGAGTTCTTCCGGTCGCCTCAAAGACTGGCTGGACCCGGATAATCTTGACAGTTCCACTCTGTCCGGGCTGGATGCCACGCTATTGAATTTCTCGGCGACGCCATCGGCTGGCTTTGAGCCGCTCAATGTCCTCTTTGGTGGAACCTCAAGACAAACCGTGGTCGACTGGAGCTGGGACTTTGGGAATGATGATTCTGCCTTTGTACAATCTCCAAACTATGTCTACACTGCTCCGGGGAGCTACACCGTCTCGCTGCAGGGTATTACCGATACCGATGATACCCTCAGTTTTGTCAAGAGCGATTACATATTGGTGCTGGCCGATTCCCTGATTGGTGACAGCCTGGCTATCAACAACAACGATGACATTATGATTGAAGTGCGGGCTCGCAACTATGCGCCGGTAGACTATTTCAAAATTCCGTTAGAGTACTCCGGCGATATCAGTCTGACCTATGACTCCATGTCAACGGTGGGGACCCGAACTGATTATTTCCAGGATGTTACGTTCATTCATTATGATATTGTCGGAAAGCGTCGGACGCTTAGACTGCGTACTTCGCCAACCGCGGGAGCCGTCCCGGAACTGCCACCCGGCGAAGGCGTCATTGTCCGTCTCTATTTCTCAATCGATGGCATACCAACGGCCGGGCAGTCTACGCCAATTCTATTTGATGGGTATGTAAACGGCCCGACAACTTACGATACCTGGTTCTACGGATCAATACTGGATTATCAGCCCCGCCTTGCATCCGGTGAGGTGCTTTTTGCCAGCTGCTGTCTGTTGCGCGGCGATGCCGACCATAGTGGTGCGGTGGATATCACCGATCTCACCTACATGGTGGATTATTTCTTCGCGGCCGGACCCGTTTTTATCTGCCCGGATGAAGGGAATATCGACGGCCTTGGAGGGGTGGATATTACCGACTTAACTTACCTGGTGGACTATATGTTTAACGCCGGACCGGCACCGCCCGCCTGCTTCTGAGAATGATAGCAAAATAGACCGAAACCCACCAGACTTAAATACAAGACCGGTGGGCTTCTTTTGTTCTACTTCAAGCTTCTGTCATCACTGTTTGCGGTTGGCGGACGTCCCCGTTTGCCAACATTTGACTGAACGGGTGCACCCGGTGCAGATTTGACACATGGTAATCACGCCAAAAACCAGTTTGGGCGTGGCACCCGGCGCTGCAAATTTGTATTGGTCTCAGGCTGAATCGTTTTTGTTGCGGCGTTCTTCGATCATCCGTTTGATCTCATCCTCACCGAGGGGCTGCTTCGATTTCACCGTCAGACTATCCCGGAACTCCTGCGCAAAGTCCCGCTGCAGATACATATTGATCCCGGCGGTCACCAGCATTGCAATCAACGCTCCCAAACTGGCCAGCCCCATATCTTTGTGCGCATCCCAAACATCCCCCTGGGTGCCCAGATAGGCCACGCCAAGATCACCTCCAAATATCTCCACCGCCGCCCATTCTATTAGCTCAAAGAGCATCGAAGTCGACATGGTAACATCAAGCGGTAGAAAATAGCCCCAGAAGCCTTTGGCCGAAGAAACTCGGTGGAAGAGCTCTCTAATTGGATAGGCCAGCAGAAGCCCATAAGAAAAATGCACTGAGCGGTCAAAGTGGTTCCGCTCCCAGCTCATGATTGAGTTCAGGGTGCGGCCGAATATTGACTCAAACCAGTTGTCGTAAGGCACATGGGCGTAGGTGTAGTGTGCTCCTACTTCATGCAAACAGAGGAAGAGAAAGATCAGACTGTAGGAGATTCTTGACAGCGGAAATCGTTTGGCCGTTAGAATCAGCGTAGGAACTATCAACAGAACGAGCACATTTTCCAGCAACCAGTCATGCCGGTCATTCGGGCTGATGGCCAGAAGAACCCATACTACGGCGAATATCAATCCAAGGATTGCCGCCAGCCTTAAGTGGGGTCTGTTGAAGGCTTTCAGAACTCCCTCCCATTCAACTTGAAATTATCAACGCCCTTGCTTCCGATACTCCCGGTACTTCCGCAAGTAGTCGACCAGTTTGGATTCCCGACCAGCATCTTTCGGTTCATAGTATACTGATCCGGCTATCTCTTCCGGGAAGTATTCCTGATCGGTGATTCCGGACTCGTAGTCATGGGCATACTTGTAGCCGTCGCCGTAGCCCAGATCTTTCATCAATGAAGTGGGGGCGTTGCGAAGCCAGTGCGGAACCGGCAAGGAGCCTTTCAGCTCAGCATCCGTTTTCGCCTTTTTGTAGGCGGTATAGCTGGAATTTGACTTTGGAGCACAGGCCATATAGATCACCGCCTGTGCAATCGCCAACTCTCCTTCGGGCGGCCCCAGAAAATGAAAAGCATCGCGGGCGCTCAGAGTCAGGCTGAGTGCGTATGGATCGGCCAACCCGATATCTTCCGAAGCAAACCGGACCAGCCGCCTCAATACGTACATCGGGTCTTCGCCAGCATCGAGCATTCTGGCCAGCCAGTATAGCGATGCATCCGGATCCCCTCCACGGAGGGACTTGTGCAGGGCGGAGATCAGGTTATAGTGTTCTTCGGCAGACTTGTCGTAGACAACCGTCCCTTTCTGGTGGATTCCTTTCAGGAGTTCCACTGTTACCTGCTTCTCCTCACCCACCATCCGGGCGGCCGATTCTATTAGTGAAAGCAGGCGGCGCGCGTCCCCATCGGCTGCGGCCACCAGAAAATCTTCGGCCCCGTCTCCTAAACTCAGATTCAATTCACCCAGTCCGCACTCACTTTCATTCATCGCTCTCTCAATTATAGAGCGCAGCGACTGTTCTGACAGCCGCTCCAATACATAGACTCGCATACGGGACAAAAGCGCGGAGTTGACTTCAAAAGATGGATTCTCGGTGGTGGCTCCTATCAGGACGATATCCCCTTTTTCCACGTAGGGAAGGAAAGCATCCTGCTGAGCCTTGTTGAAGCGATGGATTTCATCGACAAAAACGTAGGTACGCCGACCGGACAATTTATAGTAATCTCCGGCTTTGGAAATAAGCTGTTTGACCTGTTTGATACTGGATGTAACGGCGGAGAAACGGACAAATTGCCCTTTGGTAGCGGTAGCAATTATCTCAGCCAGGGTGGTTTTACCGGTTCCGGGCGGACCCCAGAGAATTATGGAACTGACCTGGTCGGTCTCTATCATCTTTCGCAGTGGCCGCCCCTCACCAACTAACTCCTGCTGACCATAAAATTGGTCAATGGTTCGGGGCCGCATCCGGTCGGCCAGGGGGGCATTGCCGCCAACAGAACCGGCCGGAGCCAGTCCTTCATCTTCTTTGAACATATCCACGGATTCAATATATGGGAGAAGTAAACTCTTCTCAATCACAATTCCGGATATCAGCCCTCGCGCAGCCCCCGGCTACTGAAGGCTAACGGCCTGATCTAAAACAATTTACAGCGAATAAGGCGAATTTATTTGCAACCCGGCCTTTTATTCCCTATGTTATATGGATAGGTGATATGTTATTGGAAATTGGAATTTGAATGCGAGTCCTGATAACGCTGGGCGATGTCAGGTCTCTTTTTTGTTCGCCCCAACGGAATGCGAACCGGTGAGTGCGGCCAAAGCCGCCCAACCGAACCCAACTAACTGAAAAACTGGAAGTGAATAACCCGCCCAGCCAACAAGTCGCTAAGAGCGCAAGAAAAACATTATGACAGATGCAAAACTGAAGTGGATCATGTTCGGCTCCATCCTGGGAATTCTGGCCGGTTTCGCCCTGGGCTACGCCCTGCCGGAAGCAATGGTGGCGGTGGGATTTATCGGAGGGCTATTTCTTAACGGGCTGAAAGTGCTGATTGCACCGTTAATCGTAACCAGTATTGTAGTCGGTATCACGTCGCTGGGAAGCGGCGCCAAAGTAGGCCGTACCACAATTTCCGCAATTCTTTATTTCGCGGCTACCACCGCTATTGCCGTGACTATCGGATTAGTCCTGACCCTGCTTATTCGTCCGGGTGCCGGAGTTGATATGACCGGGGCTACTTTTCCGCAGATTCTCTCAAATTATCAGGGGCTCTCGTTTCCAGCCATTCTGGGATCGCTTATCCCCGCCTCCGTTCCCGCGGCAGTATTGCAGGGGAACTACCTGGGATTGGCAATCATCTCCATTATCCTCGGATTTGTTCTCTCCCAGCTGGGCCGAGCCGGAAAGAAACTGACCGACCTCTTCACAGATTTTAATGACCTGGTCTTCAAACTGATACAACTGGTCATGCTGGCTATGCCGGTCGGCTTGCTCTTTCTGATTGGCTACGTGGTCGCATCCAATCCCGGATCAATAGAGCCTCTCTTCAGCGGCACCCTCAGCTACGCCCTGGTTGTTCTGGTCGCTTTTGCTATTCATGGCTTTCTGGTTCTTCCGGCCGCTTTGAAGATTCTAACATCCAGAAGCATCAGGCACACGTCCAGCCGTTTGCTTCCCGCCTTTGCAGCCGCCTTTGGCACCGCTTCTTCGGTGGCAACCCTGCCTGTCACAACCGATTGTGCCATCAATCGGTGTCAGATAGACCGTCGGGCCGGTTCTTATGTTCTGCCGCTGGGCTCGGTGTTGAATGTTGATGGCACGGCCATGTACGCCATAATTGGCATGCTCTTTATTGCTCAGGCCTTTGCTGTCGCTCTGACATTCCCCCAGATTCTCTTGCTGTCTTTGGTTGCAGTAGCTCTCTCATTTGGAGTTTCGGCCATACCAAACTCGAGCCTGTTTATCATGTTCGTAATGATGGGCGTGGGCGGTTTTCCTACCGAAGCCTACGGCGGACTGGGAATTCTGGCCATCTTTGACTGGCTCTTTGACCGTTTGCGGACGATGCTAAATATTTGGAGTGACACGGTTGGTGCCGCGGTAGTGGCAGAAACTTTTGAATTCAAGACCGCTTCGGGATCGCGCTCCTCGCGGGCTCGATCCGGACAGAGGCCGGGCCGACGCGAAAGATCGGCGGACAGCAGTTCTTCCAAGTGGTCGGATCGTAAGTCACGATCTGAGCGACCTTCGGACCGGAGATCATCTGATGGTCGGACAGATGACCACAAGAGCGAAGATCGACGTCCGATCAGGGGACGTCGGGCCGAAAGGAACGACTCGAGAGTAGCTCCGGAGAGACGAGGACAGCAGCGGACGGAGTTTAACCCACGAAAAGAACCGTCCCCCTTTCAGGTGAGCGCTGCCGAAGACCACCCGATTGATCTGGACTCACCCGTAACCGCAGCCACACGCCGAAGGTCTGAATCGCGCAATGGTCGTCCGGATCGGCATTCCGCCCGATCGACCGAGAATGGCGACAACCGGTCGGCCAGACGGGAATCATCAAAAGTCTCTGAACAGTCAGCCTCAACTGACCGGGAAAGGACAAGAGATATCCGCACCGCCGCTCCCCGACCGGAACGAAAACGTGATCTGTCCCCGGAGCCGGTGGCTTCTTCAGTTGAAAAGAGTTCGTCGGAGACAACCTCTACTGAGACAGTCTCTCCTCCGTATATGCCACCCCCTCCCCCTCTGCCTGTTTTTGACAGAAAGCCGGAGCGGGACAAACCGGTTGAATCAGAAAGCAAGCCTGAACCTACCCCGGTTGCCGAGCAGCCCAAGCCGGCGGAGTCAGTGCCCAAACCACCGGTTAAACAACCGGATTCACAGCCAGCCGAAGAGCAGGCCGAAATCTCTTTTGATCCTCCCAAACCTGCCCCAACAAAAATGGAGCCGAAAGAGACTCCTTTTGAAGTGGAAGACATTGCCCCGGCCGTTACGGTTGTCGATGACGAGATCGAAGAGACCGAGCTTGAAGAGGTCGCCGCACCGAGGTATGGTCGAAAAGTTCACCGCAAAGGGGTGAGGTCGTCCGGTCAGAGTGCGCCACAGGAGTCCAACGCGGATGAGTCCCAGGAGTCTGACGAAGATTCGGCCAAAGAGGAAGCCTTTTCTACAGCGAGTCAGTCGTTTGGAAGGACCATTAAGAAAAAGCCCCGGAAATAGATGCTGATTTGAAAGTAGGGCCGCTTATTTGCGGCCCCGCCGGAACAAGTTATTTCTATTTGCAACCTTTGACCCCCGAATGCGATATACTATCTGAAGAATAAATTGTTTGACCGGCCCCGGCCGGATCAGTTAAGTTTTGACAAGATGGTGCGTTATGAATAGTCTCAAAGTCTCCCTTTTGATGATAGGCCTGATGGTCATCTTTACCACCGTGGGTTATTTCCTTGGTGGACAAAGTGGCATGATGATGGCCCTGATTGTTGCGATCGGCATGAACCTTTTCAGTTACTGGTTTTCTGATCGGATAGTTCTCAAAATGTATCGGGCCCGGGTGATCACCGAAACCGATCACCCCCGCCTCTATCGCGTGGTGCGGAGAATCAGCGTCCAGGCCAATAACCTCCCCATGCCAAAAGTTTGTATCATTCCCAGCAAGGCTCCCAATGCATTTGCCACCGGCCGCAACGCCGATCATGCCGCCGTGGCCGTAACCGAAGGGCTCCTGGAGATGCTCAACGAAGATGAACTGGAAGGGGTTATTGGGCATGAGATCGGCCACATACTGAACAAAGATCTGCTGATTGGAACCGTTGCCGCAACTTTTGCCGGAGCCATCAGTTTCATGGCCATGATTGCGCGCTGGGGCGCGATCTTTGGCGGTTACGGAAGAGATGGCAACCGGGGGGGCGGTATTGGTTTTTTGATTGCAGCTCTGGTTGCTCCCTTTGCGGCCATGATAATCCAGATGGCCATTTCCCGCCAGCGCGAGTACAAAGCCGACGCCACCGCAGGAAAAATAACCGGTAAGTACCTGGCCCTTTCTTCGGCCCTGCAAAAATTGCACAAGGCCCCGGTCCGGCTCAACCTGGACGAACGTCCGGCAACAGCGCACCTGATGATCGCCAATCCCCTTTCCGGAAAAGGGCTGGCATCGATATTTTCCACCCATCCTCCGGTCGAAAAGAGAATCGCACGACTCCAGCAGTTATACGAAGGGTCAATATATTCTTAGTATGTCGGATACAACCCCTGTTCAAGCGGACGACAGCTTGATGTCGTCTCCAACTGTGGTGGCCGTGTCACGGCTGGAAAACTGACGCAATGAACAGTTCCCTGATAATCGAGAGTCTGGCCATTCTGATCTTAATCCTGGCCAACAGTTTTTTTGCTCTCTCAGAATTTTCCATAATTGCCAGCCGAAAGAGCAAACTCCAGCAGAAAGTAGCGGCCAAAAAACCGGGCGCGGCAGCAGCCGAAAAATTGTACGACCACCCGGATCGATTCCTGGCCTCAATACAGCTGGGGATCACTCTCTTTGGAACCCTGGCCGGAGTATTTGGCGGCGCAACGCTGGTAAAAAAACTCGAAGGATTCATTGCCTCGGTGCCAGTTTCATTTATTTCATCTGCCGCTTCCCCTATCGCGGTAACTTCGATAGCCCTCCTGATAACAACCGTGGCCGTTGTACTCGGTGAACTGGTGCCGAAGTATGTCGCCCTGGCCCATCCGGAACGGTTCGCTCTCCGGGTCTCAAGACCGATAACCATGTTTATCAAAGTTTCGAGTTTCTTTTCTGCCTTTCTGAGTTCGACGGCCAATTTGATCGTGCGCCTTCTGGGAATCAAGCGCAAGGCTTCTCGTGACCATGTGACCGAAGACGACATCAACCAAATGATGTTTCATGGACGTGAAGGAGGCGTTTTTGATGCCACCGAAGAAAAGCTTATCAAGTCGGTCTTTGACTTTGCAGACTCGACCGTGCGCCGCGTTATGACTCCGCGCGTTGATGTTATCGGCATAGAGATCAACGCGAAACCGGGTGAGATTATTGATACCGTAGCCGAATATGAATACAGCCGCTACCCTATCTATGAGAAATCACTGGACAATATCGTGGGCGTCATGTTCTCCAAAGATATAATAATCCAGCGGCTTAGCCCGGAATTGATCATTCTCAAAGACCTCTGCCATGATCCCATGTTTGTCCCCGATTCCCTTCCGCTGCCAAAGCTGCTCGATGATTTCAAGCGGAAAAAGAAGCACATGGCTATCGTTCTTGACGAACACGGAGGGACCGGTGGAATTGTAACGATGGAAGATGTGCTGGAAGAACTGGTGGGAGAGATCAGGGATGAGTACGATGTAGAACAGGCTCCGCTGGTCCGTCACTCTGAGACGGTAGCATTTGCCGATGGGGATGTCTGGGTCAAGGCGATCAATGAACTTATGGACAGCCATCTCCCGGAAGATATGTCTGAGAATATCGCCGGACTGGTCATGCAGCAGCTCGGTCGCCTGCCGGGAAAAGCCGAGAAAGTCATGATTGGAGATATCGAAGTTTCCGCCATTGAACGTGATGAAAAGAGGCTGCTGAGACTGCGGCTTGAAAAGAAGAAAAACATGTCAGAGAGTGATTCAGACTGAGCAACCTATGGTAAGTATACTTTCGGCCCCTTTTCGGTGGACCCGACAACTTTATGACTGGGTTCTAAAATGGGGTTCATCAAAAAATGCCGCCCTGGCCCTGTTCCTGTTGGCTGTGGCCGAGGCTTCATTCTTTCCGATTCCACCGGATGCCCTCCTGATCGCCCTGTGCATGGGGGCTTATCGGAAATGGTCCCGCTTTGCAATCATCTGCTCGGCGGGCTCAATCCTGGGGGGTGTTCTCGGCTATTTGATCGGACTGCTCGCCTTTGATCTGATAGGTGACAAGATGCTGGGGCTCACCGCCGCTCTCTCCGGAGTGGAGCAAGCTGATCTTTTGCAAACAGCGCAATACTGGTTTAACGAAAAAACTGTTGCCGGGATGAGTGTCGGCCCCTGGGCGGTCGGAATAGCCGGATTCACTCCCATTCCGTACAAGGTTTTTACCATTGCGGCCGGGTTTTTCAAAATGAGTTTCACTCCTTTTCTGATTGCCTCAATTATCAGCCGCTCTTTGCGCTTCTTTGTGGTGGCGGGACTGATTGGTCTGCTGTACAAGAAATTCGGTGATCGGATTCAGACCTTTATTGATCGGTACTTCAACTGGTTAGCGGTCGCATTCGTAGTACTGTTGGTACTCGGATTTGTGTCGATCAAGTACTTCAATGGATAGGCATGGCAAGACGAAGGTAAACTATGGGTCCGGTTCACCAACGGCAGGAATTTGAGACCCGAGACTGATATTTATATGGGACACGTTCACACCCGCAGCCCGCTATCTTCAGGGAAAAAACTGATCTGGGCGATTCTGTTTAACAGCGTCATAACCCTGGCTGAGTTTATCGGCGGGATAATGACGGGGTATCTCTCTCTGCTGGCCGATGCGGTACACAATCTCTCCGATGTCGCCGCCTTGGCCCTGGCCTGGGTGGGAGTCAAGGGCTCACAGTTGCCCGCCACCAAGCGCTCCACCTTTGGATACAAACGTATTGAGGTGATGACTGCTTTCGTTTCGGCGGCAGCCTTGATTGTGATCGCTGTTTTCATCCTCCTGGAAGCTTACGAGCGCCTGAAGAACCCACAGCCGATTACAAATCCGACGCTTTTTTTATCTGTTGCTGTGGTCGGTCTGATCGGGAACGTTTTGTCCATCTGGCTTCTGCACTCGGAGAAAGGGAAGTCCCTGAACATGAAGACTGCCTTTCTGCATATGGCCTATGACGCCATTTCTTCGGTGGCTGTCATTATTGGCGGGATTATTATCGCTGTCACCGGTTGGGTTCTGATCGACACGATCATGTCCGCCATTATTGCCCTTATGATTTTCTGGTCTTCATACTTAGTTATTAAAGAGGCGGTCCTGATCTTTCTTGAAGCGGTTCCTCCGGAAATAGATTTTGACAAGGTGGCCGCTGCGATTTCCGATGTGGAGCGGGTCAGGGATGTGCATGATCTTCACATCTGGTCTCTCTCTTCCAGTGAGAAAGCTCTCTCCTGTCATGTTTGTGTGGATGCCGATGAAGTCGGTAATTCTCCCAGTATTGCCGCCTCCATTAACAGGATGATCGCAGACAGATTCAGAATCAATCACGGGACAATCCAGGTCGAAGTGGAAGGTTGCGGTGAAAATGTCCTCCTGTGCAATTCGCGGTTGCCGGAAGAGAAAGATGGAGCAGACAAAGCATGAGCCCCAAACAGGTTGAACTTGAGATCATTGATCTCGCCATTGACGGCAAAGCGGTAGCCCACAATGACGGCAAAGTCGTCTTCATAAAAGGGGGACTTCCTGGCGAAATTGTTCTGGCCGAGATTACCCGGTCCAAACCGCGTTATGACGAAGCGGTGCTGGTGGAGATAGTCCGGAAGTCCGAAGCCCGCCGCCCCGCCCCCTGCTCTCACTTTGATCAATGCGGCGGCTGCACCTGGCAGGACTTAAATTATGAAGACCAACTGGGATTTAAGAAAAAGCAGGTGGAAGAGTGCATGACGCGTCTTGGCAAGTTTGATCCGGCCAATGTGGCAGATGTAATCGGGTCGGTGGAATTATTCGGGTATCGAAACAAGATGGA
>JARGFS010000051.1 GCA_029211095.1 bacterium
CTGGGCATAAGCAATCTTCAGCCCCCGGTAGAGGATGAAAGCCAGCAGTGCCATGATCAACAGCAAGCCGATAAAACCGACCTCTTCACCGATAGCCGCAAAAATAAAATCAGTGTGAGGATAGGGCAGGAAGAACAGTTTCTGCCGTCCATCTCCCAGGCCGGTTCCCATCAATCCTCCTGCACCCAGCGAGAGAGCCGCTTGCTTGGTTTGGTAGCTCCCCTGCAGCGGGTCGGCAAGAGCAGCGATATAATCAAGCACTCGCTCCCTCTTGTAGCCGAGCACGAAAACGACAAATGAACCGGTACCGATCAATGGGACCAGGGCGGACAGGAGATGTTTCATTTTTGCTCCGGCCAGGAAAAACATCAGGACAGCCGTCAGGAAAACCACCACCGAAGTCCCCAAATCCGGTTCGGCCAGGATCAGAAGCAGACCAACACCGAGCAAAGGAGCATAAGGGAACAGAAGCTGTTTCAGCTGGCCCAGGTTTCGCTTCGGATTGGCCAGTGAGAAGGCAAGATAGAATATCATCACGAACTTGAAGAGTTCCGAGGGTTGAGCGGTCAAGGGACCAATCATAAGCCAGCGGTGGGACCCGTTCCTGCCCGGCATAATAAAGACCAGCGACAATAACAGCAGAGTGATCAGTAGCGCGGGAGCCGAATATACGGAGAGCCTTCGTAAGTCGAGGCGACCAATAATCCAAATGACCAGTAACGAAAGAACCGCCGCAATAAACTGCTTCTGGATGAAATGGTAATGCGATCCGTGTCGGCTTTCAGCCCATACCGAAGAGGCCGAGTAAACCATTACCAGCCCGACCAGTATTGTGGCCAGGTAGGCAAGCAGCAGGTGGTCGAATTGACTCTGTTCAACTCTGGACTTTTTCACTACTATTCTTTCCGCGTCTTAGGGCAGCCACCGCTTCTTTGAAAACGCGGCCGCGGTGTTCAAAACTGGTAAACATATCAAAACTTGCGCAGGCCGGGGACAGCAGCACCGTCTCGCCCGGTCTGGCCATTTCAAAGCAGAGGTTGACAGCCTCTTCAAGGGAGCCAGCGGTTGTGATCGAGAATGACTTCCCCAGGTCTGAGAATATTTTTTCCCGTGCTTCACCAATCGCAACGATTCCCTTTATTTTGTCCCGTCCAAATTCAATGATTGGTGCGTAACTGGCCCCCTTCTCTCGACCACCGGCAATGAGATACAGCCCGTTGCTCACCGAACGCAACGCGTAGCAGACAGAGTCAACATTGGTCGCCTTGGAGTCGTTGATAAATTCAATCCCGGCAATCTTGCCCACTCTCTCCATCCGGTGCTCAACACCGGTAAAGGCGCGAAGCGCTTCGGCGATGGCATCGGGACCGATTCCCATAAGCGAAGCAGCAACAGAGGCGGCCGCGCTGTTCTGAAGATTGTGCGGCCCGGGAATGCGGATGTCAGAAACCGGCAGAACTTCCAGATCACGATCATCAATCCGGACCATTAGCGTGCCATCAGATACGAAAGCCGAAGCTGTCGCCGATTCTTTCGTTGTAAACCAGGCTCTCTTTGCGCCCGTCTTTATCTTGTCACGCGTAAGCGTTTTGTCTTCTTCGTTAAGAATCAGCCAGTCATTTTCGGTCTGATTTTCGGCCAAACGGTATTTGAGCTGTTTGTAGTTGTCAAAGCTCCCATGCCTGTCCAGATGATCGGGCGACAGATTGAGGATCAAAGCAATATGCGGATTGAATTCCTCCACTGACTCAAGCTGAAAAGTGGAAACCTCAACCACCGCGACCCCATTGATCGGGATGTTGGCTGCTACTTCGCTAAACGGAAGGCCGACATTTCCGCAGACCACAGCTTCAACGCCGCCCGCCTTGAACATTTCTCCAATCAATGTCGTGGTGGTGGTTTTCCCGTTAGAGCCCGTGACCGCGACAATAGTACCGCGACAAACCCAGGAAGCAAATTCTATTTCGGAGAAGCAGGGAATTCCTTTGGACCTCGCTTTTTGCAGAATATCAATGTCCAGGCGCACGCCGGGAGAGAGAATGATATAGTCGGAGTCCAGGATACGGGCCGTGTGACCTCCGGCTTCAAAATCGATAGAGTTTTCTTTTAGTCTGGCGAACTGAGCTTCCAGCTTCTGAATAGGAGCCGCATCACTGACAAACGGTATTCCACCCAGCTGTTTGGCCAGAATAGCTGCTGCAACCCCGGATCTGGCCATGCCGACTATTCCGATCTTTCTATCTTTAATGCGCTGGTGCGTGGTCATCTTACCTTCAATGTCGCCAGAGTTAACAGAGCACATATGACTCCCAGAATCCAGAACCGTACCACTACTTTTGACTCAGCCCAACCGAGCAACTCGAAGTGATGATGAATTGGAGCCATTTTGAAAATTCGCTTCCCCCCCCGATATTTGTATGAGAGCACCTGGAGAATGACCGATAGCGCCTCAAGGACAAAGACGCCGCCGACAATAACCAGCAACAACTCTTTCTTCAGGAGAATCGCAACTGATCCCAGCGCTCCCCCCAGAGCCAACGATCCCGTATCCCCCATGAATACTTCGGCCGGATGAGCATTAAACCAGAGGAATCCAATGGCCGCACCGATGGCCGCTCCCATGAAGACAACCAGTTCCCCGGTACCGGGCAGGTATTCGATCTGCAGGTAGCTGGAGAAGTCAATACGACCGCTCACATAGGCAATTCCACCAAAAGCAAGAAAGCAGATGGCGCAAAGCCCGATTGCCAGTCCATCCAGACCATCAGTCAGGTTCACCGCATTGGAACTGCCCGTTATAACCAGGACAATGAACGGGATATACATTATGCCCAGGTACAGAACGTAGTTTTTGAAAAACGGAATCGCGGTGGTGCCGTCATAGCGTGCATCCGGGGCAAGATATACCAACAGCAGGGCAAAGAGAGTCCCAAGTATGATCTGTCCTACCAGCTTCTTTTTCCCGATCATACCGCGCGGCTCTCTCTTGATCGCCTTTAGATAGTCATCCATGTATCCAATCAGACCGAGCCAGACAGTCGCCAGCAGAACCATCAGGACATAGAAATTTGAAAGGTCGGCCCAGAGCAGGGTCGGGATCACAATCGCGGCCAGAATTATCAGTCCACCCATCGTGGGAGTTCCTGCCTTCTGCTGGTGGGACTCTGGCCCTTCGGCCCGAATACTCTCGGCTACCTGGTACTTTTTGAGCAGACGGATAAAGAACGGACCAAGAATCAGGGCGATAAATATGGCCGTCACGGTGGCTCCGGCAGTGCGGAAGGTAATGTAGCGGAACAGGTTGAAACCGGACATATATTTGGTGAGCGGGAGCAGAAGATGATAAAGCATTATCTATCCTCCTCCGGCGCAAAGGAACGGCGTAAGACAGCCAGAACCTCTTCCAGCTCTACTCCACGTGACCCCTTCAGCAAAACGAAATCACCCGGTTGAATCAATTCCCTTATTTGGGGGGCCGACTTTACATCATCAAAGTGAAGAGCAACATCTGATTTGATACCGGTCTCGATAGCGGCTTCACGCATGGCCAACGCTCGCTGTCCTACAAAAATCGCCAGGTTCGGACACAATTTTCCCACCAGTTCGCCAATCTCCCGGTGGAGCCGGGCTGACTCATCCCCTAATTCCAGCATATCACCAAGGATCAAAACCGTCCGCGCACCGGCTGACAGCTGCATAAAACTCTCCAGCGCTGAGCGCATCGACTCCGGGTTAGCGTTGTAGCAATCGGCCATAACTCTGATTTCGTCTATTTGTTCAATTTGTCCACGCATAGGTGCTGTCGAGAATTCTATGTTAGCTGTGTTCACGTCCTTGAAGTCGTACCCCATCGTCCTGACAATTGCGTAGGCAGCCAAAAGGTTGGCCGCTTGATGCATTCCAACCAAAGGCAGGTTGAACCGGAACTTATCAATGACAATCTCCTGTCCTGTCTCGTGGGTAGTCCGGGACTGAATCTGGAAATCAGCCTTGTGGTCTAATCCAAAAGTCAAAATATCATTGGGGATGGCGGCAGACTCACGCATCAAGACAGCATCATCTCCATTCAGGATCAAGCGGGCGCTCTCAGGCGAAGCCGATATCAGCTGCAGCTTGGCCCGAGCAACCTTCTCAACAGTTCCCAGTTTATCCAGGTGTGACGGCCCTACGTTTGTTATACAGACGAGATCCGGTTGCGCCACCTGGGCCAGGATCGGCATTTCGTCCGGCGTTGAGATTCCTATTTCCAGTACGGCAGCTTTGGTAGCGTGCGGCATTTGGAATATTGTCAGCGGCAGTCCATAGAGGTTGTTCAAATTCCCGGGGGAGCCATAGGCGTTCGGCTCAACCGCTTTCAAAAGGCTCAGCGTAAACTCTTTTGTAGTCGTCTTTCCATTCGAGCCAGTGATGGCCGCTACCAAAGGCGCGACCCTGGCGCGGTACTCCCGCGCCATTTGCAAGAGAGCCTTGTGTGTATCGGGGACGGTAATCACCGGCAGATCAAACTCGTCCGAGTTGGCTGCCATCCAGCCTTCATCGACTAACAAACCTGCCGCCTGACGTTCAATCGCCTGCTGCAAGTACCGGTGACCATCCTGCTTCTCCCCCCGGATCGCTACAAACAGCTCCCCACTCTGGATACTGCGTGAGTCAATTGAGACGCCGCTGAAAACAGATTTCGGTCCAAAGCTCTTGTTGCTTGTCCCTTTGATAATCTCGGCCAGTTGATCGAAACTCAAGCTAATCAATTCTCCTCGCCCATCTTTGCATATCCCAGGTCGCTTAGCACGCGTCTTATCTCGGCGGTATCATCGAACGGGTGTCGTACACCCTTTATCTCCTGGTAATTCTCAGCCCCTTTTCCGGCAATCAGAACCACATCCCCATCATTCGCTTTTTTGAGTATCTGCTCAATGGCTTCCTGCCGATCCATGATGACTTCGTGCTGATCCCCTTTCAGTCCGGGGCGAATGTCATCAATGATTGCCTCGGCCTCTTCGCTTCGCGGATTATCAGAGGTAACAACAACATAGTCCGCGGCCTCGGTCGCAGCCGTCCCCATCAAAGGGCGCTTCCCTCGATCCCGATCACCGCCACATCCAAAGAGCAGCAGAAGCTTGCCGGAGCACAGTTCGCGCGCCGACTCACACAATCTTGTAATAGCGTCCGGAGTGTGGGCATAGTCGACATAAACTGCAAACGGCTGACCTCCCCCGACATAGTTGAATCGTCCCGGAATAGGCCGTGACTTTTCCAACCCGACGACCAGGGAATCCAGATCAACCCCAGCGGCCAGTCCGGCGGCAGCGGCGGCAATGCCATTCATCAAATTGAATCTGCCGGACAGAGACAATTTTACTGTCCGATGCCCCATCGGTGTCACCAGTTCCATTATGGTCGCATCCGGTTTTATTTCGTACTCGGTGCAATAGACATCGGCATTGGTATCCTTGAGCGAGTAACTCAGGTAGGAGCAGCTGAAATCGCCAAACAGAGGGCGGAACTCCGGTACATCGAGATTTATCACCACATAGCTCAGGGCGCCATTCAGTTTTGTCAACAGCTTTGACTTGGCCGCCAGATAGTTTTCCATGGTACCGTGAAAATCCAGATGATCCCGGGTGAGATTGGTAAACAGAACCACCCGGAAAGCCAGTTGGTCGACCCTATGAAGTTCCAGCGCGTGCGAGGAAACTTCCACCACCGCGTTGGAGCAATCATTCTTCTTCATCAAAACCATCAGCCGCTGCATATCAAGCGATTCGGGCGTGGTGCGTTCGGCCGGAAAGGTCTCCCCGCCGGTATCGTATATAGACGAAGTGACCAGTCCGATCTTCTTGCCGCGAGTTTCGAGAATATTCTTGATCAGATGGCAGGTGGTAGTCTTTCCGTTGGTACCGGTGACACCACAGAGTCTCAGTTTTTTTCCGGGGAACTCATAAAAACGGGCCGCAATCTCCGCCATAGCCACCCGGGTGTCGGGCACCCGAACATAGGTCTCAACTTCATCACAGCTTTCCCGCTCGCCAACTACAGCTACCGCCCCCGCCTTGACCGCATCCTCCACAAAGTCGAATCCATCCTGGGCATACCCTTTGATGGCAAAAAAGAGACTCCCCGGTTTCACCAGCCTTGAGTCATACTCCATGTGAGTAATCTCCACCGACTGATCACCGGTGATCCTCGCCTCGGGGATACTGCTTATCAAATTGCTGAGAATGATTTCAACCTCCTAAATGGATTTACAAACTAAACGACAGAGTGACTTATCCTCTATGGGTGAGCCTGGCTCAATTGACTGCCTGACCACTCTCCCCTTCCCGGTGACCTCATATGCAACTCCGGCATACCCACAAAAAGCGGCGACCTCGCGAAGGGACAATCCTTTGAGATCAATCATCCGGTGCAGACTATCCTGCTGACTCCCCACCACCACCAGAACATCATCCCCCTCAAACAGCAGGCGATCCGGACTCGGGAACTGCCAGACAACGTTTCCCTCGCTTCCTTCGCAGCGAACTTCCAGACCTGCCTCAACCACTTTAGCCAGCGCATCTACCGGAGTGTACCCGGACAGATCCGGTACTTCAACCGTTGCCCGGTGGCTCTCTTCGGATTCTTCAATAACGTTTTCCTGCGAAGCAAACAGGTCAGGATTGAGAACTGTGTAACGCTCGGCTATACTGCGGAAGGCCGGCCCGGCGGTGTACCCTCCGTAATGAATCGGATGCGGTTCTTCAATCACCACAATTCCGGCCACCAGCGGATTCTCAGCCGGGAAAAAGCCGGCAAACGAACCCATATACTTGCTTGAGTAGTATCGCTTGTTCACAACGTCATAAATCTGCGCCGTACCGGTCTTGCCTGCGATGGTCACGGCCGCGGAATTTACCGGCTTGGCGGTCCCCCGCTCGACAACTCCGCGAAGAAAAGCCCGGAGACTATCAGATGAGTTCTCTTTCATGGCCCGACCAACAACCTCTCGTCGCACACTCCTGACCACATAACCGTCCTCGTCCACGCCGCCAAAAATCAGACGTGGTTTCAGCAGTTCACCGCCGTTAGCTATCGCCGCAAATGCAACTGCCATCTGAAGCGTTGAGACAGCCACCGAATGCCCAATTGTAAATGCAGCCGTATTATATTCTGACCATCGGGACGGAGCCTTTATCTTCCCTCCGGTTTCACCAGGCATACAGTCCAAGAGCTTTTGCCCCAGTCCAAACTTCTGACAGGTTTCCTGAATTGCCTCGCCACCAAGAGAGATGGCATGCTTGGAGATGCCGATATTACTGGAGAGCTCAATTATCTCCCGGAAATTCAACCACTCCAGTTTTTTGTCATCATGCAGAGTCTTTCTGCCCAGTCGAAACTTCCCCATTTCACAGTAGGTGCTCTCGGCATAATTAACCATGCCCCGATCAAGCAACGCTGCGGCTCCAAACACTTTGAAGATGGAGCCCGGCTCAAACTGATCGGTAACTACTCGCGCCTTAACCGGCCGGTGAGGGTTCTTTTCATTAGGATCAAAATGGGCCATAGCCAGAATGTCACCGTTATTACAATCGACAAAGGCGGCCATTCCGGACTTGGCTTTGTGCTTGATTACGGCGGCCTGCAGCTCTTCTTCAATAATCTCCTGCAAGTGCCAGTCGACCGTCAGGACCATCGATTGACCCGGTACCGGCTGAATCAGGGCTTGCTCCCGAACGCGATAAGTGTTGCGAAGGCCGTCGCGGCGATAATCTGCTTTGCCCGGTTTCCCGGCCAGCTTTTTGTTGCAGGAATACTCTAACCCGGACTGCCCTTCCTTGTTGTCAGCGTTGGTGAAACCAAGTATCTGCTTCCCGATAGTCGCAAATGGATAATCCCGCCTGGTCCCCTGGCGCAGGTACAAACCTCTTGGGGCGTTGGCCTCAACTTTCGCTGCCATAGCATCAGAGATAGCCCGCTTTATTTTCCTGAACCGGTTTGGCGCCAGGCCGAAATCTTCAATAGCCGTTCCCCTGCTCCGACCCAGCAATTTCTCGATATACCGGGCGACATTTTTCACTTCCTCTTTTGTCTCTGGATAAGCCACTAACGATTGCTGATAGACATTGTTAGCCACGACTCGCCCATTCCGATCATAGATAACGCCGCGGTCAGCCGGAATTTCCACCGTACCGGTTGACTGATCATTCACAATTTCACGGTATTGTGCGGCCTTGACGACCTGGAAGTGAAGCAGGCGAATAGTCACCAGGACAAAAAAGAGGGCCATTAAAGTGAAGAGGATGAGCAGACGCAGCTTCTCCTGCCGGGTGCGCTTCATTTTTCACCTCCGGACGAAGAAGTATCAACTGTAACAATCTGGAGTTCGCGGGCATGCACATCAGCTTCAGTGATTACCGGCATATAGTCAGCCACCCGCTTTATAGCCCGTGCCATGACGGTCAATTCATCGGGTCGGGTCGACTCTGTTTCATGCGGCACCAGCGTATACAATTGCTCCGCCTTGATCGGCTTCATCCCCAGACTGTCAACGGCATAGCGTTCAATTCGGGAGGACATTGAGAGAGCTGAAATCTCGGCCCCAACTTTTTTCAGATTGTCTTCAAGCCGATCATGATCATCCCGCAACTGGCCTACCTCCTGAACCAGGTCAAGGACCATCACCCGCTGCCAGACATGGAAACAGCTGACCAGAAGGATAGCCAGAGATAACAGCGACATGGTCAGGTAGCGATGCGATTTGAGACGGGTAAGAACTGAAGATTTAATCTCGATAGTCTCTTTGAACTTCCGCACAGTCTTTTTCATTTTATATCCGCTCCACTACTCGGAGTCGTGCTGACCTTGCCCGGGGATTGGAGTCAATCTCGGCCTGAGAAGGGAAAAGAGCCTTTCTCGTTACCGCCTTAAGCGAAGGAGTCTTGCCGCAAACACAGACGGGCAAGTCCGGCGGACAGGTGCATCCCTTGATCTGCTGCTGAAAAAAGCGCTTAACCAAACGATCTTCAAGAGAGTGGTAAGCCAGCACCGCCAGCCTTCCCCTTTCGTTTAGCAAGCTTATTATTCCGGGTAGAGCGTTGGAAAGTCCGTCAAGTTCACCGTTGACCGCAATTCTCAATGCCTGGAAGATTCTGGAGAGGGTTTTTTTCTGATGGGCCGGAGAGGCTGATGAGAGGACAATGGATTTTAACTGGGCGGTTGTGAGGATCATCTCTTTTTGTCTTTCCCTGACAATTGCCGCCGCAATTCCGGCTGACCTTCGCTCTTCTCCGTAATCACGAAAAAGGTCGGCCAACTGCGACTGGCTAAGTCCGTTTACTAAATCCGCTGCGGTACGCAGCCCTTTCTCCTGATCGAACCGCATATCAAGCGGCCCATCTTCGTTATGCGAGAAACCTCGCGAAGCCGTATCGAGCTGGAGCGAAGAAAGACCCAGGTCCAGAAGTATGCCATCAAACTGATGGTCATCAAACCGAGCCACGGTATCGAGGATGTCGACGTAGGAAGATTTGACAATCCGGCAGTGCTGTCTGACATCTTTGAGTTTTTCAATTGCAATCCTGACCGCGTCGCCATCTCTATCAACTCCGTAAAGCCTCGCACTTTCATCGACCGACTTCGAGAAGGCCAGAAGATGTCCGCCGAGACCGGCCGTTAAATCCAGATAAGCTCCATCGGCCACCCGAACCAGGTGACCAACAACCGCCTCCACCATTACGGGGAGGTGCACGCTATCCGGACTGGTCTGACCCATCGCCCGAGAATAGCCGCTCGGCTACTTCTTCATAGCTCTTCGAGTATTGTTCCAAATAGTATTGGTATCGTTCCGGGTTCCAGATCTCCACCCACCGGTTCACGCCAATCACAAGCAGCTCTTTTTTTAATCCCGCTTCAGCCACAAGGTGCGAAGGGATCAGAATTCGGCCGTTCTTGTCAGGCGTCACCGAACCGGCAGCCGAATAAAAGCGTCGGCTAAAGTACCGGAAGTCTTTCTCGGTGAAGTTCAATGTCGAGAGGCGACTCTGCACTTCCTCCCACTCGGGTTCAGGGTAAAGACTGAGACAGCCTTCCAACCCCTTGGTAATCACCAGATTACCTTCCAGGAGAGGCTTTTTGCCAGGAGCCGAGAGGACAGAGCGAAGCTTTGCCGGAAGAGCAAACCTCCCCTTTTCATCTCTCGTAGTCTGGTATTGTCCAAAAAAACCGCTCATGGATTTCCCACCTTACTCCACTTTGATCCAGAATTACCAGAATTTATCACTTTTCCCCCACAAATGTCAAGCGCTTTTTCCATAGGAATTAAAAAAAAATGGGAGCCTAAGTCGAATCGTATCAATGAATAATGAGACGGGATAAAGTTGAAATTTTGTAACCTCTTTGGCTTCAACCAACCAGCAAGGAAATATTTTCCCTTAACCGGTTCAGTTAACTCCGGAAGTCAATTGATTGTATCGATTTACAAAATGTGATAATTAAATGGCTGGCTGTTCAACCTCGGGAAATTGGCCGATTTCTTACGCCTAACCGCTTGCTGTTTAATAATATACAGCAATTATCAAAAGCTATTCAGAAAGCAGGCGATTAAACAGAGTCGCAAATCTGGCAGTCATTCGCTGCGATGAATACTCTTCGGCATAACCTGGACAGATATCAAAGCTTCTCTCTCCCCGCCCGAAAATTTCGATCTTGGCGTGCAAAAACTTAACGGCCGACTCTATCTCTGTAGAAGTAATACAAAAGGAGTTGCCCGTCTTTTTCAACAGGCGGCACAACTCACCATCGGGCGGAGCGGCGGCAAGAATCGGGCGACCGGAAGCCAGCAGGTAGAACACCTTTCCGGTGCTGAAACCGGCTCCCTTCTCGGGATCAACGCCGACATAAAAGCAGGAGGCATGCGACGCCAATATAACAGCTTCTGCTCGTGACTTAAACCCATACTTTATGCAATAGTCAACGAGACCGTACTTTTCGAGTTCCCGGTCCAGCCAGTTCGGATCAGTGTTACCTATCTGATCAATCCTGACTATCTCTCGCAACTGCGGCTGTTGATCAAGAAGTTGTGCAACCGCCTTGAAAAGAGGCCGCACCGGATAGACCTCGTTGAACGTTCCGAACAGACCAATCACAAATCTGTCCGGCACGCTCTCGCGGAGCCAGAGACGGGCAAAGTCAGTGTCATAGCTATTACTGATTACCTGGTCAGTCTCCAGATAGGCGGCGATACTCTCATTTACGGTCGTCACCGATCTTGCTTCTTTCCGAATTGTCTTAATGAGCTCTTTTCCCCGGGCGATTAATTTACTATTAGAAAAGCAATCTTCCACCGGGTAAGCATTCCAATAATCTCTAAAGTCGGCCACCCAAGGGATTGTAGTTTCCCGGCTGAGTTGTTGCGCCACCAGATGACAGGAGACGGGAGGAGATGTAGACATAATGAGGTCGTACTTCTGCGAGGTCAGCAGCTGTCGACCATAGCGAATGGCCGAACAAACCCAGCCGACCTTGGGATCGGGGAAGAACCGATCTGAAATCTCCCGCCCTCGCTCGATGGATTTCCCTTTGATCCTCCGCATCCCCAGAAGATACATGAGACGTTGCGGATCAAATGAGCCGGACCGATAAATCCTGCTCTTGTCCAGCAAAGTCAGCTGTTCCGGTTCATAGACACGATAGGCAACCGGTTTGACCGTAAGTATATCGCAATCAATCCCATGCTCTCCCAACTCTTTGAAAAGAGAAAGCGGACGCCCTATTCCTGCCCCCCCCAACGGCGGGAAGTAGTAACAGATCAGCAGTATTCGAATCTTCTTACTCATCGGGTTCCCCCGGCCAACACCGCTCTCATGATATCAATCTGTTGGGCTATGTTCTGTTCAAACCTCGCCTGCGACAGCACCCGGTCCCTGTTCACCTTACGCCGCGCAATATCGGCGTCCTCCCCCGAACTGATGCGTTCGATAATATTTCGCAGAGCATTGGAATCTCCACTCTCATACAGGTAGCCATTCTCCGGGGTCAACCATTCCAACACACCCGGAATCTTACGCGCGACCGGGATCAGACCAAACCCCATTGCTTCGATGAGCGAGACTGGCGATGAATCCGAAGATGAATTTGACAACGCGACGTCCTGTTGGGAAAAGAAACTGAGGAATGCGGCTCGCGGCATCTTGTCATAGTATCGAACCCGTCCCAATGTGACTGCGTCCGCTCTCTGTTTGAAAGATTCATATAATGAGCCGAACGAGGGAAAGGTCAGTTCGATTGCTCCGCTGGCAACCAATTCGGCCAGCGTTTCCACTATAAAGAGATTCTCGTATACCGCCTCGTGAGCGCGTGGAACAATAACTTTGAGCGGGTCTGAAAGAGTTTTGGACTCATCGTAAAGATTCAGATATTTGCTCTCCACCCCCCATGGAATCACCGAGCCAGTCCTGAATTCCGATATCTTGGCCGCGGCCTCAAGCAGGTATTCTGAATCGGCAATGACATGCGCCGCCCGGCTGAGGGCCAACTCCGCTTTTTTTCGATGCAACGGCGACTTATGCGGCACCAGGAGTATATCCGATCCCCAGAGAGATAGCAGATACGGTATAATAGATTTCTCCGTCAGTTTGGAGGCAAGGTGGCCATAACCGGTTGCATAATGAGCAAAGATGACATCAGGATTGAATTCATTGATAATTGATAATAACTGCGGACAGGCCAGAGTGTAGTGAAGCTGCTTCAGCACGCCCTTCCGATCCAAAAGTCTGTCGACCGCCGGGCCCGGTTCCAGAGAGCAGAGTTCCACTATCTGCCCCTGGGCCCTCAGCTCAGACAGACAGCGATCAATATGGAATGAACCGCCATCGCCAAGCAGCAGAATGCGAAGACTACGGCTCACCGGACCAGTTTCCCCAACAGGTTCTGACAGGTAAAGCGCCGGTAATGATGCATCTCTCCTCCCCACTTTTTTTTGTAGGCCAGAAGACTGTCAACTGAAGCCGGAGTCGCACCAAGATTCAGTTTTGTCAATCCTAAGTCGATGGCCTCCCTCGCTGCCGAAGCCAACAGCAGTTGGTTTGGTTTCAAGAAGGAGAACTCCCGGTCAGACAGCACCTGCCAGTTGAGCAGCATATCATTCTCGACGAAGTTCAGATGCGAAGCGACAGCCTGGTCCTGATAGTCCAACCAGCGCCAGTCGACCCGTTTATCTTTGGCGGCAAGCTCGGCCAGTGCGCGGTAGAATTGATCGCTGTATTTCCTCTTGATCCCCTGCCGTTCCGAAGTCAGATTGACCAGCTTGATAAAGCATTCAAAGTCTCTGTCAATATCAAAAGGACGAACCGAGGCACCCTCTCGTTCTGATTTCCGGATTTCTGAGCGAATCTTGCTGTCCGGAGGTTCCCAGCTACTGTCGAGTGAAACCAGGAGAGTCGAACATTGATGGCACTCAAAGTCGTCACTACCTGGAAACTCATTGTAGAAATCATACAGATTGGCGCTCACATATCTTCTCTGCCTGATCCCTTTCAGGGTGGCGGCTTTGAGTTCCTCTCTATTTTCGGAACTACTCCCCATTATAATGTTGGCATAACATCCATCCGGCATCGCTTGAAACCTTCGCAGGGCCGCCTGGCCAAACTCGACACCGGGAAGGGCCGCTGCCAGCTTGTCACCTGATCTTGCCACCCAGCAGACCGGATGACCACCAACCGTTCGCCAAATGCTCATAAAATGCGGTGAGCAAAAAAAACTGCCTTGTTCAAGCAGCGTAGTCAGTTCCGGAGTGAACTCCGCAGCGGTAAGGCAATCTGTTTCAGTCATTGGCGAACCAACAGTACTTTTCCCCGCCCGAAATTCCCATCCTCATCTTCGACCAGGAAAATATAAACACCGGACGAGACATCTTCTCCGGACTCGTTCTTCCCATCCCAGGAGGAATTAATCGGCAGTTCCCGCACCAGTTCACCGGCCACCGAGTAGAGCCGAACAACGGCCGGTTTGAGATAGTTGAAGAATAGCCTGTTACCCCCGGACCCGATCAGAAACGGATTGGGAAATGCAATCACCTGAGTGACGTCCGAAGTCGGATTGGAGGTCATCGAAGGGCGCGCCGAGATACCACGATCGGTCCCAACATATAGAAGCCCGGTGGTCACTTCAAAGTGTAGAGAACTGACATGATCAGAGAGAAGCCCGGAGTTTCTGGAAGTGAATAGTTCAAACTCACCGGTCGAAGCATCCCTTCTGGCCAACCCCTTAGCCGTCCCGACGTAGAGATTCCCCCGCGGATCGAACTGAAGGGCGCTGATCTCGGTTCCGGCGGCGGCCGGCATTTCTACTTCAACGAACTTCTCAAAACCTACATCCCATCGGGAGAGGCCAAAGTTCGTTCCCACCCAAAGGTTTCCTTCGGGATCAAACTTGACACTGCGAATAGTGTTGGACACCAGGTCCCCGGCGTCAAAATCCGAAGTATACAGTGTGCAAAGTCGTTGCGAGTGGTCAAACGGGTCATCCCCCATGTCGCACAGATACAGTCCGTTCTGCTCCGTACCCACCGCCACCCTGTTTTCATCCAGGGCCAGACAGCTGACATAGATATCGTTGAGCCCGTCTTCGGCTCCCAGAGAGTCCCAGTTGGCTCGGTCATTTAAGTCAGTCAGATCAGCAATTGCAACCGGGTAGCCGGTAGCGGCCCGGTAACAGGCGGCGTAAAGGTAGCGACCATTGTTCTCAAGCCCCTTAATATCGATAAAAAAGAAACTGGTATCATCATTGTTGCCAATCAGAGTCGAATTGGAGCGGTCGTAGTGGGGGCGCTGCTTGATATCGATTCGCCAGATACCATCACCGGCTGTGCCGATATAGGCTCCACCGGCCGAGTCCGCCATCACACTACTGGACACCCTGAAAAAGAGGTTGCTGTTCCAGACCGAGTCGGACATTATCCCGGCCACTCGGTTACTGAATCCGGCAATTAACTCTCCGTTGGATCTGGTGGCAATGTCGGTATTGCTTACCCCCGGGAGCCCCATAAATGAGAAGGGCACGTATTCATCTCCGTCGGTATAAAACAGCCCGTCAGATTCTGTCCCCAGCCAGAACTGTCCCAGGAAACTTGCCCCTTCCACCGGGGTCTGAGTATCAAGCTGCACCGATAACGGCTTCAGACTATCAGAGTCGATGAGGCCAAAGTCGGCGTTCGATGCGCGTTTTCTGAAATAGTAGACCGTATCATTTATACTGCGGACTTTCGCCTGAAAGAGGCTGTCAGCATTGACGGAGATAATAGTATCCGCGACGAGATCGACCCTGACAATTGCCCGTGGCGTGGCAGCATAAACAGAATTGCCGCTTTTCACCACCGAGGTTACCGTGTCATTTCCCAGTCCACGATGCCGATCATTCTCAAAATAGAAACCTTTCCAGGACTCCGGCGCTTTCAACTGGGTCAGGTCAGATCTTGGGGCAACAGCCAGCCCGGCCGAGGTTGCAATCCAGAGGCTGTCATTCTCCAAAAGAATGTCGTACACGGCCGGATCGGCAGCGAGACTATCAAAAAGAAGATAACTGTCCTGTATCTGGCCCCCATCGTCATTTTTGGAAAAGAGCAACAACCCGACATCGCTCCCCAACCAGATAAATTCGCCATCATTTACCAGACAGTAGAGTGGCAGCGGGTTATTGTCGCGATCCAGAATCAAGTAGGATTGAACTGACTTCCCCTCAATTTTCGCTAGCCTTCCGTTACCGGCCACCCAGACACTGCCCGAGCCATCCTGTACCAGATCATAGATATCTACCGTTCCAATACCATCGGTGTTAAGAATTGTCTCCGGCTTTTTGAGGTGGCTGCTGATAATCTGAATGCCGCCGGAAGTCGCGGCATAGAGGTTGCCATCGATCAGCCGAAGACGCCTTATCTCGCTAAACGAAGTCAGGTTTTGCCAGAGTCCGGTCTGTGAGTTAGTTTCCGGGGCCCCAACCAGAAGCAGTGCCAGTCCGATCAGAATTTTGATTTTGATGGTCTTGACCATATCCATTGTACGACCAGTATACCGCCCAATAGCAAGGTTATCAAGAAGGAGAGTTTCCCCGCGATATCTCCGTAGCGAGTGAAGAAGGAGTATTCATCCAAACGGTTCACTTTCCCCGTCAGCGCGGCAATTTCAAAAAGCTCGAGCGACTCTCTTACCCGGCCGTAGTTGTCGACAATATAGGTCAGGCCGCTGTTGGCCGTTCTGGCAGCCCAAACCCTGTTCTCGATAGCCCTGGTAATAAATATCCTCGAATGCATGTGGATACCAATAGACGCGCCAAACCAGGTGTCGTTAGTTATCCCCACCAGAAACTCCGCCCCATCCAGAATTGTCTGGCGGACATACTCAGGAAAAGTTGTTTCAAAACAGATCAAGACCGCATAGGCCGCATCCGGGAGTTGGAAAATAGTTATCGAATCCCCGGTATAGAAATCTGACCACCATTGAATGTCATAGGTCTTTATGAATGTCAAATACTCCGTCAGGACATCTTTCTGCAGAATAGAAAAATGATCCTGATATGGGACATGTTCGGCAAACGGAACCAGCTTCATTTTGTCATGACGCTGCTCAATCCGGCCCGAAGGTGAAATCTGGTAGCAAGAATTGTAAGTCCGTTCTCCGCGCTCATCCACGGTAGCTCCCAGACTGCCGACCAGATGATAGTTCTGTGAGCGCAGAGCTATTCCGCCAATCCGCCGCACCGCTCCATTGTCATGGGTAAGATAAGTGGGGGCGGAAGTTTCCGGCCAGATGTACAGATGGGTTGAGTCGCGTGTTAAGGAGTCATTGAGATTGGCCATCGTAAGTGAATCATAGAGAGCATAGCTGTGCTCCTGATTTCCTTTGGCCCATTTGACATCAAGAGGGACGGAACCCTGGAGCATTGTCAGCCCATAATTTCCCGGCGGCGGAAATTTGGGCACGACAACCCACCCAAAAGCGGTCAGCCCCGCTACGATAGCCAGAGTGATCAAACCGGAGGTCAATCTTCGCTCCGCCGAAAGATCACGGCGGAAGACCAGACAGATCAGCACATTGACCGTGACAATCAAAAAGCTCAGGCCATGCGCTGAGATTATAGAGACTATCTGGATCAGGTAGAGATAATAAGATTGGGTGTAGCCAAGATCAGACCAGGGAAATCCAAATTCTGACAGCGTGCGGAAGTACTCCAGTCCGGTCCAGAGGAACGGAAGTAGAGCAAATCCAAGCCATGATCTAAGGCGATAGGCTCTGATAAAAAGGGAAAGGACGATGGCTCCATAAAAACCGAGAATCACAACAGCGGCAATCATTCCGGGCGGGGTCACCATAGCTACCCAGTAGATCGTAAACAGATTGAACAGGAAATAGAAGAAGTAGGCGCCGTTGAAAGCCTCACGCCCTTTCAGCTTGATCATAATCTGAATCGGGCGTACTAACGAAACCCAGGCCAGAAAACCAAAGATGGAAGAGTAAAATGACAGGGACAACAGAAAAGCCCAGAAGGTCAGTTCAAGTCGCTGCACTCTCAGCGCCGTTGACTCTGGCAGAATAAACCGGTAGACTTTCTTGAAGAAAGAAGTCAGAAACCTACCCTCGTATTAGTAGTGACTTTCCTGTCATCTGCTCTGGTTGGTCAAAATGCATGAGGTCGAGAATTGTCGGAGCAACATCGGCCAAAATGCCCCCATCCCGAAGTTTCCCCTTTCCCTTCAACTGACCAGAGGGATCATATAGAATACAAGGAACCAAATTTGTCGTGTGCGCGGTCCAGGGACCGCCCGTGGCCGGGTCGATCATCAACTCCGCGTTACCATGATCGGCCGTAATAATGGCCATACCGTTCTGCGATTTCACTGCTTCCATAAGTCGACCCAATCCTCGATCAACCGCTTCAACAGCTTTGCGAGCGGCGTCAAAATCACCGGTATGCCCGACCATATCACAATTGGCATAATTGAGCAGCACAAAGTCATACTCTCCGCTTTCAATCTTCTTGACGGCGTTGTCAGTCACTTCCACCGAGGACATCTCCGGCTGATGGTCATAAGTGGGAACGTGTGGAGAGGGAACCAGGTCCCGGTCTTCGTTGTCAAATGGCTTTTCGGTGCCGCCGTTGAAAAAGAAAGTCACATGGGCGTACTTCTCAGTTTCGGCGGTTCGGAGCTGTCGCATTCCATTAATGGACAGAATCTCACCCAGTATTTTATCCAGCTTGACCGGCCCATAAGCAACCCTGGCCTCTTTCATCAGGACATCATATTCGGTCATAGTGACCAGCTCAGTTTTTGGATTGTCAGGGTGATCCACGCCTTTGATATCATACCCAAGCAGGACCTGGCACAGCTGGCGGACACGGTCGGCTCTAAAATTGAAAAACAGGGCGGTATCGCCGGACCTAAGTCGTCCATCGGAGTCAGCCCCGGTTTCAATGACGACCGGTTCGATAAACTCATCGGTGATCTTTTTGCGGTAGGACGCTTTGATAGCCTCAACCGGATCGGCGAATCTCTCCCCCACCCCATTGACAATTGTCTGGTACGCTTTTTCTATCCGCTCCCAGCGTTTATCCCGGTCCATACCGTAGTAGCGGCCCCCAACCGAAGCTACCTTGCCAAGACCGATCTCGGCCAGCTTGGCCTGAACTTCGGTCATATATCTTTCACCCGAATTGGGCGGGGTATCTCTTCCATCCATAAAAGCGTGAATGAACAGGTCAGGGATGCCAATTTTTTTGGCCAGCCTCACCAGTGCATAGAGGTGGTCCAGCGAAGAGTGCACTTTGCCATCTGAGATCAAGCCAAAAAGGTGCAGCGCTTTCCCCTCGCGGACGAGCCGTTGCATACTCTCAACAAACGCCTGATTTTCATAAAAACTACCATCTTCAATGGCCGTATCGATTCGGGTGATATCCTGATGAACCACCCGCCCGGCCCCAAGATTGAGATGCCCAACTTCGGAGTTCCCCATCTGCCCTTCGGGGAGCCCCACGGCCAGCCCGGAACCATCAATTTTGGTAAACGGGCAGTTATCTTTCAGCCAGTCATAATTCGGCTTGAAAGCGGCGGCAATCGCATTGTCTTTGGTTTCTTCGCGAAGACCAAACCCATCCATGATGCAAAGAAGGATCATAGATTAGTCTATTAGCCTGACTTCTTTAGGACCTGATTTGATTTCGCCAATTCGGTAGACCTCTTCCCCCATCCCCTTAATGGCTGCTGAGACAGAGTCAGCAGATTCTGCCGGGACCACCAGAATGTACCCAATCCCCATATTGAAAGAGCGGTAGATATCGACCGGGTCAATATTGCCTATCTCGCGCAGCCACTCAAACAGGGGCAGAACCGGCCAGGAGTTTTTGTCGATCTCCGCACAGCAATCATCCGGTAGTACCCGCACCAGATTCCCTTGGACACCGCCACCGGTTATATGGGCCATGCCATTAATGCTGAATTTCTCCAGTAATGGCCTGACTATCGGGAGATAGGTCCGGTGAACTTTCATCATGGCGTCATAGACCGTCTCATGGAGTTCTTCAATATAGCTGTCCACTTTAAGACCGCCGATATCAAAGGCGGCTTTTCTCGCC
>JARGFS010000052.1 GCA_029211095.1 bacterium
CGTAGCAGTCAACGCCAAAGTTTTTGATCACATCTTCGGCATCCTTAGCGGACTGGCGGCTTCGGAAATAATTTATCACCACGTTGGCCCCTTTTTCAGCCAGCCCACGGGCAATTTCCAGACCTATCCCTTTGGTACCACCGGACACAAAGGCGGTCTTACCGGATAACTCCTTTTCCATCTTAGCCTCTCCAACATCCTTGGTTGCAACTTTCATCAGATCGTATATCCTCCAGCCTGTGACTCGATATCTTCGGCAAGTTCATCCAGTGAGACAGAGTAAAAGTCGGTCTCAAATATCTCGTTATATTTGCTCCCAAGTAAAGTCCTGAATGCCTCTATATCAACTTTTTTTCCAAGCAGTTTTTGAGCCGAAATCATGGTCGAAGAGTCCAGTCCACAGGGGTTGATAGCCTGAAACTTATCCAAATCGGTGTTGAGATTGATAGCTGACCCATGGAAAGTAACCCAGTTTTTGACCGCCACACCAATGGAAGCGATCTTTTGTTTTCCTACCCAGACCCCGGTATACTCATCTCCGGTAGAGGCCTCAAGGCCCAAATCTCCCAATGCCTGAACTATCCCCAGCTGGATTTGCTCCATGAAAAGGTGCAAATCCCGGTTTCTTCGGGTCAGGTTGAAGATATAATAAACGACCAACTGGCCCGGTCCGTGATAGGTCACATCGCCCCCCCGTTCGATAAAATGCGGTGTCACCTGCAGCTTGTCGTAATTTTCCTTGTGTCCATCCCGTCCAACGGTGATAGTCTCCGGGTGCTCGAGCATGATGATAGTGTCACGGGCCATCCCCTCTTTGCGCATCCGTACGAGGCCCTTCTGCCAATGCAGCGCTTTTTCATAGCCAACCCGGCCCAGCTGAATATTCCAGCCGCACGCTCTTTCTGGGATTGCGCTCATCCCGGTCAGCGCAGGTAAAGGAGCAGCATTTTGGGATCGGCCAGGTATTCATGCACCCGGTGCAGGAACTGGACAGCCGTGTGGCCATCTATCAACCGATGATCAAATGACATTCCAAAGTTGGAGATATCCCGTATGACTATTTCACCATCAACCACCCACGGCTTTTTCTGAATGGCGTGAATGCCCAGAATAGCCGACTGGGGCTGATTAATTATCGGGGTCGAACCGGTCGCTCCAAACATGCCGGCATTGGTGAGGGAAAAAGTCCCGCCGGACACATCGTCCGGAACCAGCTTGTTGCTTCTTGCCTTCTCGCTCAGCTGGGCCATTTCCACGGCCAGCTCTACGATTGATTTTTTGTCAGCGTCCTTTAGGACCGGGACAATGAGTCCTTCCTCACGACCAACCGCGATACCGATGTTGAAGTAGTTCTTATGAATTACTTCGGTTTCAGTAATTGAGGCATTGATCTTGGGATATTCCTTGAGCGCTGTCGTAACCGCCTTGCAGATAAACGGTAGGTAGGTAATGTTGGCGCCATAGTCAGCCCTGAACTGCTTTTTGATACTATTCCGGTAGTTGGTCAGCTCGGTCAGATCCACTTCTTCAAAAGTGGTCACGTGCGGAGCGGTAAAGGCAGAATTAACCATGTGGTCTGAGATGATCTTGCGCACTCCGGCCAGAGGTTCCCGACGCTCGCGGATATTTGCTGGCAGCGGTTCAAAGACCGGAATCTCCACCTGGTATCGCGGTCCCACCTCGACTGCAGGTGCGGCCGGAGAGGCTGCCGCGGCCGGTGTAATAGTCGGCATTTGCGGAACAGCAGGGGCCGGGATAGGTCCCGAAGTAAACCCGGCTGAGGACGAGCGGCCTTCGACCGTTCGCATCACATCTTCAACCGTAACTCTCCCCTCTTTTCCGGTCGGAGCAATAGTGGCCGGGTCAAGTGAATACTGGCGAATCAGCATCCTCACCTTGGGAGACATTTTCCCCTTCCCGATATCAGCGGTAGCTTTGACTTCAGCTTTGGGCATTGATGCCGGCTGGGGAGCGGGGGCTGCTTTGGCGGCAGGCTTGGCATCCGGCTTGGCGTCCGGTTTGGGCGGCTTGAAAGCATCGCCGGAACCGTCGTCAATAACCGCAATCCTGGTTCCCACCGGGACAACATCCCCTTCTTTGGCCAAAAGAGAAGCAAGTACCCCTTCCCCTTCGGCGGGAATTTCAATATTTACCTTGTCCGTCATCAATTCGACTAAAGGCTGATTCAGGATAACCTTGTCGCCTACTTTGACTTTCCATTCGAGAATTGTTCCCTCGAGAACCGATTCTCCCATCTGTGGGACCAGAACATCAACGGCCATATCTTATATATCCTTTTGTTTCAACAGTATCCTGTCTCAAGACAGTGTTCTTATCGTAATTTGTGGGCCAATATAAGCAACATTCAGGACCTAAGTCAAGCTCATTGCCACTTGAGTTAACTCAATGAATCTCAAGCATTTTCTCCAACGCTAAGAGGGCCTCGGAGCGAGTTGGATCGGCTACCGTAATCGGCTTGATCTGGTCCAGGTTTTCCAGTGTGTAGGCCAGATCATTAAGAGTTGTCCGATACATGTTGGCACAGACGGGACAAATCTTTCCGGAGAGCTCAAAAATCTTCTTGTCCGGGTGTGTCAGAGCCATGCGGTTGATCAGATTGATCTCAGTTCCGATAGCAATTGTGGCGCCGGACGGCGCTTCCCGACAATAGTCGACAATAAACTTGGTTGATCCCGAGGCATCAGCCAGCTTGACAACTTCGTGGGGACACTCCGGGTGAACAATAATCCTGGCATCCGGATGTTCGCTTCTGACCTCAGCTACCTGTTCGGCCGTGAAGTTGGTGTGTACATGGCAGTGCCCTTTCCAGAGAATAATTCGGGCTTGCTCCAGTTGTTCGGTCGTCAGAGAACCATCTTCGCGAGAATAATCCCAGAGGACTATTTCCTCCGGTTTGATACCATACTGAAGAGCGGTGTTTCTTCCCAAATGCTGGTCGGGGAAGAAGAAAATCTTCTCCCGCTGATCAAACGCCCACTTCAAAGCGGCCGCCGCGTTTGACGAAGTACAAATCAAACCGCCGTTACGGCCGGTAAACGCTTTGAGACCGGCGGCGGTGTTCATGTATGAGATGGGCGTGATGCGTTGAGCACCACCAAATTGCTCAAGATAATCCCAGGCCGAGAGGACATCGGCCATTTCAGCCATGTCCGCCATCGGACAGCCTGCCAGCGGATTGGGAAGGTATACTTTCTTGGAAGGATCCGACAGAATATCCGCCGCTTCGGCCATGAAATGTACGCCGCAAAAAACTATGTACTCAACATCCCGTTGTTCGGCCGCAATCTTTGAGAGGCCGTAGCTGTCGCCAATGTGGTCGCCAAATTCAACGACTTCTACCCGCTGGTAGTGGTGAGTCAGGATGCACAGTCGGGTGCCCAGCCTGTCTCGGGCCGCGCTGATCCGTTCTTTGAGTTCGTCGACACCGGCTTCCCGATATTCTGTGGGGAGTGAAAAATACATATTCTATTTATTCTCTTCTTCCCGTTTTTTGCGGGCCAGTTTCCGCTGGACAATCTCATGCTTATCGGTCGAATGTCCCGGGGAGACTTTGGCCCTGGGATCAATTAAGCTCTTGGCATTGTTGACCGCAATGGCGACTTCGCCGCACCCGGTGGAGATCAGCTTGAGTTTTCCGTCATAGGCAACAATATCTCCGGCGGCAAAAACACTCTCAACATTGGTACGCATACGGGAGTCAACTGCGATGGAATTCTTCTCAATATTCAGACCCCAGTCGGCAATCGGTCCCAAATTGGTCAAAAAGCCGATATTCAGCACAACCGCGTCAACATTCAGCCGCTCTTCTTCGCCGGACTGACTATTAACAATTGTGGCATGATCAACCCAGTCCTCCCCCTCAAGACGCTTTAGTTCCCAAAACTGGTAGAGCAGTCGGGTGCTGGAGTTCCTGACCTTGTTAACCGAATCTTCGTGAGCGGCAAAAAAATCATTGCGATGAATGTGCGTGACCGAATGGGCGACCGGTTCCAGCATCATGGAATAGTCAAAGGCCGCATCCCCACCCCCGACAATGAGGATATTCTTGTCGCGGAAGTCTTCGATTCGGCGACAGAAATAGTACACACCTCTGCCCTCAAGCTCTTCCAGGTTGGGAACGTCAAGTTTCTTGGGGACATACGCTCCCAGTCCGGCACAAATCACGACCGAGCGAGAGAGATGTTCCCGCTTGTCGGTGGTAAGTTTGATCAGGTTATCATCAATCCGCTGTAGCTTGACGACTTTCTCTCCCAACACAAAGCTGTGCGGATATTGAGTTGCCTGTTCCTTGAGAAACCTGACCAAATCTTTAGCCAGCACTTTCGGAAACCCGGCCACGTCATAGATATATTTCTCCGGGTAGAGGGCCATCAGTCCGCCCCCCACATCCCCGAGCATATCAATCGCTTTCACCGACATCATCCTGAGTCCGGCGTAGTACATGCCATAGAGCGCAACCGGTCCCGCACCGACAAAAGTGATATCAGTAATCTCGGGCTGATTTTTCTGGTCGCCGTCACTCATCGTTTATTTACCGGTCTCCTTGATGGCGGCGTAAACATCATTCAGATCCGCCATCCCTTTTTCAGCAAACAGAACCTTCCCTTTGGGATCAAAGGCGAAAACAGAACGCTGCGTCTTGCCGTCGTCTTTTACTGCGCCCAAGGCCGTTATTACTGACAGTCCCGGGTCGGACAGGATAGGGAATCCAAATCCCTTCTTGTCGCAGTAGTTTTGATGTGACTTCACCGAAGCTTTATTTATAGCCAGCACCATTGTGTCAATTTCTTCAAATCTTTTTCTCGACTCCTCCAGAGCCGCCAGTTGTCGGTTTCAGCCCGGCGTATTGTTGGCCGGGTAAACAACCACCAACGCGTACTTCCCTTTCAGGTCAGAGTCAGACAACTCGCTCTGATACGAGCCTTTAAGCCTGAACTTGGGGATTGTATCACCTATTTTCAGCACTTTATGATCCTCCTGAACACTATAGCGGCAAACGGTCACCACCATCATTTGAAGGCGGACCGATCAAACCGATTGCTTATTCAAATGCTCCAACTGTTTGAAAAGTTCCTCCTGATTCGGCAGGGCGTTAGTTTCGGGATACTCGATATATTGGATTATTCCCTGTTTGTCGATCAGGAAGACCGACCGTTCGGCATATCCGCGTGGGTTCAGAACTCCGTATAATGCGGCGACCTTTCCATGCGGATAGTAGTCGGCCATCAGAGGGAATGACAGTGACCCCACTGATTTAGCCCACGCCCGATGACAGGGGACAGAATCTACTGAGAGAGCCATCACCTGACATTGCATCTCTTCAAAACGCTCTATTTCAGCCTGATAGCCCGGAATCTGAGCCGTGCAAACCGGTGTCCAGTCTCCCGGGTAGAACGCCAGCATGACATTCTTCCGCCCCTGGTACCAGGCCAGGTTGAGCTCCCCTTCGTTGTGCGACAACAAAGTGAAATCCGGCGCGGGATCACCGACCTTAAGTTTTACTGACTGCTCTGATTGAGACATCTGATTTCTTCCCTTTAGTAAAAAGCGATCTCAGCTCTTTTTATCCTGCGACTCTTCAAACTTGCCTGCCGGAGCGCCGCACAGGGGACAGATGTCGGGCGGCTCATCCCCATCATGAACGTAGCCACATATTTTGGCATAACAATTCTCCCGGGCAGAGTCTGTCGCGGCCAGCCAAGCTATCGCCTAATGCTCCATCGGTGAGGTGTCACCGAATTCAAACCAGCTGTAGTTTCCGCTGAGCGCATCTTTCTCCGCCTGGAGCAGTTCAAAGTGGTGATGCTCCTCGTCAGCAAGTTGATCAAATATCTTCTTGAAAGTCGGGTCATCGATTAGATCATACTGCTCCTGATAGTACTTACTGGCGGCCAGCTCAGCTTCGATAGCCAGGTTGATAAATTCCATTTCTGTTTTGATCTGCGAGATTTTCCCTTTGGCAAAGATCTCGGTAAGGACCGACAATCCTTTTTCCGGAAGCTCGCCAATCTCCCCACCGACATGTTCGGCATAGATCTCCTTTAACACCTGCTTGTGGCGGATTTCATCATCCCGAAGCCCTTCCAGTTTCTTTTTAGCTTCCTGGTTGGTGGCACGCTCAGCCAGAAGGTTGTAAAACTTATATCCGTCCTCTTCTCCCCGCATGGCGCACTTGAGGACTTCGGCTATTTTCTCTTTTGTCTCAGACATGTTACCTCTGTAAAACTTTATGAAGTTGTTATTTCTCTCTTAATATAATCTGCCGCTTTGCGCATGCGCTCAACCACGAGCAACTGTCCAAGAGCGGCCAGAAGATCATATAGGCCCGGTCCTACAGACATTCCTGATACGGCCAGCCGGGTAGGATGAATAAGCTTAGCTTTCTTTATCTCGCGCTTCTCAGCCAGACCGGAGAGAGCTTCGGCGATATTATCATGGTCAAACTTCTCAAGCTGCTCAAAGGCGTCAGCAAGTTCCCCCAGCAGTTCCCCCGCTTCGGGAGTGAACTGTTTGATTCTGGCCTCTTCGTCATAGGTAAAGTCTCCATCAAAGAAGTAACCACCGAGCGAAACAAAGTCTGAAACACGGCGGACACGACTCTTGAGCAGACCGACTACTTCTCGAAGGTACTCCCAGCGAGTTTCCAGCCAGTACTTAGTGGTATGTCCGGCCTCCACCAGGAGCGGGGCCACCATGACGGCCAGATCATGGTCACTCATCAGCGCGATATGCTCCTTGTTGAACGCAATCAGTTTATCTTCGTTAAAAACGGCGTTGGAAGCATTGAAATTCTCTTCAACAAACAGATCAACCAATTCCTGCGGGCTGTATATCTCACGCTCGGTCTTGGGAGACCATCCAAGCATACAGAGATAGTTGAACATTGCCTGGGGAAGCAGTCCCTCTCCCTGGTACTCACCAACATCCTTGTCCCCCAGCCGTTTGGAAACCTTTTTTTTGTCCGGTCTCAAAATAAGCGGTGTGTGACCGAACCTCGGTACCTCCCAGCCCAACGCCTCATAGATATGAATCTGCTTGAAGCTATTGGTAATATGATCGTTCCCTCGAATCACGTGGGAGATGCCCATTTCATGGTCGTCCACCACAACCGCCAGGTTATAGGTGGCCGAACCATCTGAACGGGCGACAATGAAATCCTCGATATCATTGCTGCTCCTGGATACTCTTCCCACCACCATATCATCAAAGGAGAGGTCACGTTCCGGAATCTTTAGTCGCACGGTTGGTTGTTCACCTGCGGCCAGACGCTTCTTTTTCTCTTCGGGGGACATGCGCAGGCATCGACGGGAGTACATTGGCGCTTTCTTCTCCCCCCGTGCTTTTTCCCGTTCAGCTTCTAATTCTTCACGGGTGCAGAAACAATGGTAGGCCGCGCCCGCCTCAACCAGTTTCTGAGCATATTTTTTGTAGATATCCAGTCGCCGCGACTGATAGACAATCTCTTCGTCCCACTCAAGGCCCAACCAGCGAAGAGCGTCCAGAATCGGTTCGACCAGTGAAGAATCAGAGCGGGAGACATCGGTATCTTCGATTCGGATCAGAAACTTTCCATTGTTGTGGCGGGCATACAGGTAATTGAATATCGCTGTCCGAGCGGTTCCCACATGCAGGTAGCCGGATGGTGAGGGTGCAATTCTTACTCTAACTTGTTTATCGGTCATCGTGTCGGTCATTCTCTGGGTTGTCTGCACCAAACGGATCGGGCGGAGGCACAGGGGGTGAAGGTTCAATAGGCGGAGGTGCGGGGGTTGATGGTGGTGGTGGTGCCGGAGCTACAACTGGACTACTGAAACTCTCCGCGGGATTCGGATCAGGAATCAGCTGAATTGTTATGTCTGCAACAGAGAGTTCAATACCACCCAAAAGTCTGGCGATTAAATTATACAGTCCGGCAAACAGGGAAACCAGGATCGTTCCAAAGACAGCATAAGTAAAAGACTGTACCACCGGAATGATGATCAGCATAGCTCCAAATGACAGTTGAATATCCTGATTTGCCATTCCCGGAAACCCACCCATTTCTGAAACAAGCGCCATCATGGGGATCAGGAAAACCACCGTCAGCACGCCCATCAGGAAACCCATCACCAAGTTCAGGAAAAACGAGACCTTAATCAGCGACCAGATTCCAATGGATTTGATTTCAAATTTCATCGCAGCTCCTTATTGCCGGAACTAACGGCCGAGTCCTGCCCGGCTGTCTATCTATTTCCCTCAGAGTTATTTACGCAAATAGAGCGGCCAAGTCAATAGGGGCATCTAACGCTTTTGAAGGATAAATCGGGCGTCCACCGCCTTGCAGGCCGAGGCGTCAGCCGAAGCAATAAACGGGTTGATATCGATCTCGCTGAAACAGTCAAAATCCCGTACCAGCTGCGAGAGTTTCAGAAGCGTATCCTGAATTATCTTCTCATTGACCGGTTTGGTCCCGCGGAAGCCGGACAGAACAGGATAGGACTTGATTGATCTGATCATCTCTTTGGCCTCGGTGTCAGTTATCGGATTGATCCGGAACGAGACGTCTTTCATAACTTCAACAAAGATGCCGCCCAGACCGAACATCACCAGAGGACCAAACGAAGGATCAATTGTAACCCCCATGACCGTCTCAATTCCGCCAGCGACCATCTTCTGCAAACCAACCGTAAACTTCTCCCCCTTTTTCAGTTTACCGACACGCCGTTCCAGTTCGTTCCCTGCCTCGCGCACTTCATCCGCATTGCGCAAATCAACCATAACCCCGCCAGCTTCGGTTTTGTGCAGGATCGGGGGGCTGTTGATTTTCATCACCACCGGGTAGCCAATTTTGTCAGCCGCCGCCACCGCTTCTTTAGCATTCGAGGCATACTCATACCCGGCCGCCGGGATTCCATACGCCTGGAGAATTCGAATCGCCTCTTCCCCGACAATCGAAAGGTCCCCCTTGGCGTATGCGTTTTCAATGACCGCCTCGGCTTCTGCTTTGTCCGCTTTATCAATCTTGAAGGTCTTATACTTGCCGCTCGGTTTATTTAACCACTCTCTGTGTTCTGCCAATAGGGCGAGAGTTTTTGCAATCGCCTCCGGAAAAATGTAAACGGGGATGTTATGCTCTTTCAGATACTCGATAGCTTCCGGTTTTTCTCCCGCTCCCATAAAGCAGGCCAGCACGGTTTTGTCCGTTCCTTCCAAAGATTTTTGGATATTGCGGGCAACATCCATTTGATCAATTGTAACGGGCGGGACAAAGATGGGAATGATCGCATCGTACCGAGGATCATCTTTGATGGCATCAAGAGTCAGCTTGAATTCCCGTCCCCCGGCACCGGCCACCATATCCATCGGGTTTGAAAAGGAAGCTTCGGCTGAGATCGATTTTTTCAGCTTCTTGATCGTAGCCGGTGAAAGGGGAGGCATCTCCAAACCGTTGCTGATGAGCGCATCGGTAGCCAGAATACCCGGACCTCCGGCGTTGGTCACTACCGCCACCCGTTTCCCCTTGGGGATCGGCTGTTTGGATAGTGCCGCGGCAACATCAAAAAGTTCTTCGACTGTGTCAACCCGAAGTACACCCCCCTGTTCAAAGAGAGCATCAACACCTACATCAAGTCCGGCCAGAGCGCCGGTATGCGATGAAGCCGCCATAGCGCCCAGTTTTGTCCGACCAGATTTGACCGCGATGATCGGTTTGGAACGAGAAATCTTCCTTGCAATCAGCGTGAAATTCTGGGGATTACCAAAATTTTCAAGATACATCAGAATGATATCCGTATTCGGATCATCCCGCATGTAATCAAGAATGTCGTTAGAAGAGATGTCGGCTTTGTTCCCGATTGAGGCGATAAGCGAAAAGCCAATTCCAAGCTCATTGGCATGATTCATGATAGCTTCGCCCATAGCGCCAGACTGGGTAATAAAACCGACCCGACCGGCCCGCGGATTGATCTTTCCAAAAGTGGCGTTCAGACGCACATCCGGGCTGGTATTGACAATCCCAAAACAGTTCGGTCCAATCATGCGCATACCATACTCATGGCAAACGGCCAATAACTCCAACTCCCGCTTCTTCCCTTCTTTGCCAACTTCTGAGAATCCGGCCGAGATCACCACCAGCCCTTTGACCCCTTTTTCGCCGCAGAGCCGGGCCGCCTCACACACATGCTCTTTGGCCACGATGATAATGGCCAAGTCGACCGCATCAGGCACATCCAGGGCCGTTGAATATGCTTTTATAGAATGGACCACCGGTGAACCGGGATTGACCGGAAAGACTTTTCCCTGGAATTCAGCCAGCAATATATTATGGATCATCTCGCGACCGATTTTTCCACGCGTAGTGGAAGCGCCAATCACGGCAATGGAGCGGGGTTTGAATATCGAATCTAATTCTTTTCTCATAACTCTATTTCTTTCAATGCCTTGCCGAACAGAGCCAGCTTTGACAACAACGATTCCGCAAGCAGTATACTTGAGGTTGAATGAAGCGGAATCTGAAGAAAAGTCAAGCGAAACCTATTTTCAGGAGGAATGTCGTCTGCTTAAAAAAACCGCCGGGATGAACCGGCGGTTTTGGTGGCGAGTTTTAGCTGAAGTGTTTACTTCTTCTTGGTCTTCTTAGCAGGAGCATTGCGAAGAGTCGCGTGAGCTGCCGCAAGCCGAGCAATAGGCACTCGGAAGGGGGAACAAGAGACATAGTCGAGCCCTATGCGATGACAGAAGTCAATGGAAGCGGGGTCGCCGCCATGCTCACCGCAAATGCCAACCTTTAGGTCCGGACGTACCTGTTTTCCTTTGGTCCTGCCCATCTCAACGAGCTGTCCCACGCCGGCCTGGTCGAGAGACACAAACGGGTCCTCGGGGAGGATTCCGTTTTCGACATAGTAACTCAGGAACTTCCCGGCGTCATCACGGGAGAAGCCCATGGCCATTTGCGTCAGATCGTTGGTTCCAAAGCTGAAGAAATCAGCATGCTCCGCAATTTCATCGGCCGTCAAAGCGGCGCGCGGAATCTCAATCATAGTCCCAACTTTGTATTCAAGCTTTTTGGCTTTTGACTTGGCGATAATTTCGTTGGCCACTCGCTCAACAACCTCTTTCTGGTTCTTGAACTCGTTGACATGGCCGACCAGAGGAATCATAATCTCCGGGAAGATTTTCTTTTTGTCCTTGGCCAGATCACAGGCGGCTTGAATAATCGCCCGGGTCTGCATCTCCGTTATCTCGGGATACATAACACCAAGCCTGCAGCCGCGATGGCCCAACATCGGATTTATCTCATGGAGCTCATCAATCCGTTTGAGCGTACGCTCCAACCGATCCACCTCTCCCTCGTAAGAATCGGTATCCTTATCAAGATTATCCAGTTCCTCCTGAACGTCCTCACGACGCGGCAGGAACTCATGCAACGGCGGATCCAGGGTGCGGATGGTAACCGGCATCCCCTGCATGGCATTGAATATCTCTTTGAAGTCTTTGCGTTGGAAAGTCTGCAGTTTATCCAGGGCCTCCTGTCTTTCTTCGGCAGAGTCGGCCACGATCATCCGCTGCACAAAAGGAATGCGGTCCTCGGCAAAGAACATATGTTCGGTCCGACACAATCCGATACCTTCGGCCCCAAACTTGATTGCCTTGATAGCATCTTTGGGAGTGTCGGCATTGGTACGAACGCCCAGAGTACGAATTTCATCGGCCCAGCTCATGAATTCCGCAAACTCATGGGACATCTCAGGTTCAATGGTGGGCACTTCGCCAAGAATGACATCACCGGTTGTTCCGTTGAGGGTGATAACTTCACCCTCTTTGATAATCAACCGCCCGACATGGAACTGCTTTTTGGACAGATTTACCCTAATCGATTCCGCGCCACTAACACAGCACTTTCCCATTCCCCGGGCAACTACCGCCGCATGAGAGGTCATTCCCCCGCGAGCGGTCAGGATACCGACTGCGGCAGCCATACCTTCGATATCATCCGGATTGGTCTCATCCCGAACCAGAATGACATTTTTCTTTTTGCCCGCCTTGACCGCGTCTTCGGCGGTGAAATAGACGATACCGGACGCCGCCCCTGGCGAAGCAGCCAGGCCTTTGGTGATAACATCGAACTTGGCCTTGGGATCGATACTCGGATGGAGCAGATTGTTAAGCAACTGCGGCTCTATTCTGAGTAACGCCTCTTCCCGACTGATCAACTTCTCCTTGACCATGTCTACCGCAATCTTGATCGCAGCCTGAACGGTCCGCTTGCCATTGCGAGTCTGCAACATGTACAGTTTTTCTTCCTGTACGGTGAATTCAAAATCCTGAATGTCACGGTAGTGCTTCTCAAGACGAGTTGTGATAGTCTTAAGCTGCTTGAATACTTTTGGCATCTCCTTACCGAGCTCAGAGATTGGCTGCGGCGTACGAATGCCGGCCACGACGTCTTCCCCCTGAGCATTGACGAGGTACTCGCCATAGAACTCTTTGTCACCATTAGATGGATTACGGGTGAATCCGACTCCGGTCGCCGAAGTATTCCCCATGTTGCCAAAGACCATGGCCTGGATATTTACGGCCGTTCCGATTTCCGAGGGGATATTCGCCATGCGACGGTATGAAATTGCTCTCGGGTTATTCCAACTGCGGAAGACAGCATCTCTGGCCAGCCGAAGCTGTTGCCAGGGATCATCAGGGAAATCTTCACCCGTTTTTCTTTTGACAATTCTTTTGAACTTTTTGACGATCTCATTGAGATCATTTGGCTGTAAGGAACTATCCTGCTTGATTCGCTTCTCTTTTTTCCTCTTGGCTATTTCAGATTCAAAAAGCTCCTTGTCAATTCCAAGAACGACATCGCCAAACATAGAGATGAAGCGGCGATAGTTATCCAGCGCCAGCCGCAGGTTAGAAGTTTTTTCAGCCAGCCCCTGGACGGTCTCTTCATTCAGGCCCAAATTCAGGACCGTGTCCATCATCCCCGGCATTGAGAATTTTGCGCCGGAACGGACCGATACAAGCAACGGCGATTTTGGATCGCCCAGTTTGGCCCCGGTCGACTTTTCAATCATGCTGACATAGGTTTCGAGTTCCTGATCAATCGCTTTCGGGGTCTCCATCCCGTGCTCATAAAAGGCTTTGCAGGCATCGGTGGTTATGGTGAACCCGGGGGGAACCGGAATTCCGGTATTGGTCATTTCCGCCAGATTGGCTCCTTTGCCACCCAACAGATCTTTCATCTCCGCTTTGCCTTCGGCCTTACCGTCTCCGAAAAAGTAGTAATACTTCTGGCTGGACTTGGCCGCCGCTTTGGTTGACTTCCCGGCTTTCTTGCCAGTTGATTTTGTTTTGGTGGTTTTTGTTTTGGTTTTGGCCTTTACAGCCGGCTTCTTGGCTGTTGTTTTGGTACTTGCGGCCTTTCTGGGAGCCATTCAGTAACCCTCTTCAAATTAGAGATTTTTGTACGTACTATTGACCGCGAATGTACGATAAAGTACCCTGCTTCGCAAATAAAAAGGCGATTGGGCAAGCTTAACCTGCCCAATCACCTCAAGTCTTAGACGCTTCCTTGCATCACATGGTGAAAAACCTCTCACCCTTGATGATCTGCTCCAGCATTTTGATCGTCTTTTCAACCGGCGAATGCATAAGGTCCGTGGTGTTGAATGTCGAGCGCACAACCTCACGATTCGCTGAAAATCCAGCCCGGCCGCGGCCTCTGGCTTTCTTTTTGTGCGTCAGGTTGTACTGTCGCTGATATTCTTTTGCCTTTTCCTTGTGCATCTGGTAATACCTTCGCTGGTATTCACGACGCGCTTCGGCAGTCGAAAGTTTCCCTTTCTTTTTTTCTGACTTCTCTGGGGTTTCATCCAAACCCACGCTGGCAGGATCGATGCTGGTTTTGGCTGGGGCGGTTTTCTTAGTCCGAGCCATTACCTACCTCACTTTCCCTGTGCAATATTAGTTTCTACCCTTTTAACCAGACATTACGCTGGGAACGGTTCTTTTTATTGGTTCCTCCAGACTATGAGTAGGAAAATTTTACTTGTATGTCAAGGAAAATCTGCAGAATAATGAAAAATATCTGACTTAACCATTTTACACCCAATAAGTTAAGAATTGAAAACTACGTGATTGTCATAAGTGGTTGTATCACAATCCTTTTTGTGTCCCCTAATAAAGCAGTACAAGATACTGACTACCAACAAGTAACGGTAATGAGACTCGAAGACTGACATACAGTCACGCCTTCTCGACGGAGTTCCGCACAGATAATCATAACTAAAATGAGGACGAACTAAGCCAAGATTTGTGATTGCTAAAAACATTTCCTTCTGTCTTTTCCCGGTCGCATCCTTGCTCCGGTTTTGGATCAGCTTCTCTTTTCGGCGATCCTTAATAGTGCAGTAGACGGCGGCGTGACACCCAATCACAACGGACCGTGTGCGATTCCGTGAACTTCACAGTCGCACTTTATACAACAAACCAAAGGGAAAGTTTTATTGAAATGTTCGTCAACAAAAAAACCCGCCGGATTTCCGGCGGGTTTTGTCTGTCGATCAGGAAAGATCAGGCGGACTTTTCTTTGGTCTTGAGGTAGGTCATGATTTCACGAATTATGTACCCAACTACAATCAGAACCACCAGCCAGAAAATAACAGCGTATCCGGCATGATATCCCTCTATAGGCGTGATCCCGGTATTGAGACCGTTCTGGAGCCAGTTATTGTCTATATACTGAATACGATTGATGAACAGCGAGATGCGAGCCATAACCGTGTATCCAAACGAAGCGCCAAATCCAATCATCAAAATCCATATACCAAACTTGGCCGTGGCGCCAAAAAGTCCGGTATGTTCTTTGGAGAAGAAGAAATAGATCAACGCGGCCATCGCACCCACGAAAACAATCAGCTGCGACAGGCCCGAAGCAGTATCAAGCAGGTTGAAACCACCCACACCAAAGAAATTGGCCCAATCAATACTTCTCTCCATTATTGCAAACAGCTGTCGGTTGACGCGCGCTCCCATTTCCAGGGGAATGGCGACACCGGTGGCAATACCAATATAAAGAGCCATCGGCCACCGCGAAACCCAGGCCCACTTCTTCGAGAACCGGGTGTACATCATGATTCCCAGAATAGCCGGGATCAGGTACCAGGGGGCGGTGGAGTCCATCCAGAGAAAATACCAGTTGCCGTCATTCAATCTCTGAAACAGGTTCGGAGAAAGGCCGTTGTGCCAGAGAATAACCGCAAAGTATCCGGCCGAGACACCTACCACCAGATGTTCGGCAATCTTATAGAACGGATTGTCCTTGTAAAGGAACGAAAAGATTGCCAAAGTCAGAAAGGCGCCGAGTGTCGTCCACAAGTATAGTCCAAAATCCATCAGATGCCTCCTTCCCTCTTTAGACGTCTACGTTCCAACAAGAGTCCTATATTACCCATGACAATGAAAAAGATAATAACCACGTGTGCGGCCAACTGGATACGCATACCATCGATAGCCAGCCCGGCATTGTCACACATCTGTTCATATTGCGCCGCTCCCAACAAACCGCCCATAATACCATGGACCTGTCCGGAACCGAGATACGGGTAATACTGAGCGGTCATAACACCGGTGAGGCCAAGAGCCAGGGTGAAATTAAACCGGCTCTGACCGTAAGATATCCAGGCGTCGGTTATGTTACCACCACTGACATCAACCACCAGGTCAACATCGCCGTAATTGTGAGTACCAACCATCATTGGAAGCGAGTCAAGCGGGTTACCGTAGTAGTCGCTGGGGAACGGGAGTCTGAAGTCCTGTCCCATAGCCAGGATAACCAGTGCATAATAAGGCTTATAGCCAAGGAAGCAGTAGTCCACTCCGTTGACAATCTCACGCCCTTTGAACTCAACCCCGTTGTAAGTACGGTCAAGCGCCAGTGAGTCCGAGATATCTCGGATCGCCTGATCGGCCATACCGGGACCGTTCTGGGAGAGTGAGGTAAATATTACTTTGACCTTTTTGCGCCAGCAGTGTTCCACCATGGCGTAGGTCATCGGATGCAGCTCGGCCATATTGTTGGGATCATAGTCAATCGCGATTAGCACGATCGACCCCTCTTCCAGATTCTCCACGTAATCATATATCTTCTGTGATTCCGGTTCCACCAAAATAGGGACATAGAAATCGATCGCGTAAGACAGAACGCAGACAACAATAAGGAAAAGGAAAATCCAGCGCCGGTCCAATTTCATTAATTTTTCAAAAAGATCCATGATGCGCCTCCTTATCCCTTACCCATATAGCCGCGCTCAATACCAAGAATCACTTTCAGCGCGGTGGCAACGATGCCAAGACCAACGCCGATAACAATTGCTCGCTGAGCGGCCATATTAGGAACATTCATAAGCCAGTTGGACAGCCGGGCGCCAAAATCGCCGTAAACTGCCGCCAACCACGGATTGAAGCGAAGCATCACGATCAGAGCTGCGATTAGCAGCAGGGAAGCCAGAAGGTTTCTGGCCCGGAATGCTCGATAAGCTGCCGAAGCTATGAAAAAGGCCAGTAGCGCAAACATAGTCGACAGGCAGGGGATCAAGATATGATCAAAGAAAGCCCGGAACATCGGGTTCTCGACTCCTTCGGCGGTACTGAAGTGAAAACTCCAGGCCGGATCAAAAATGGCTATGACAACTGCAATCAAAGCAAACAGACCGGTCAGTCCGGCGTACAACCCTTTTTGCGAGGTTGTCGCCATCGTCTGTGCGATCATCATGATAGCCATCAGCGCAGAAATCGCAAACGGGAAATACCAGCCCCAGGACTCACCGTTAAGGGCAGTAAACCCAAAAACTACCATCGAGAACAGACCTAACAATGTCAGGTAGGAATATCCCCAATTCGGTTTGTGTGTTTTGATTTTGTCCACGGCAACCCTGAACAGAGACCAGATTCCCAGAGCAACGGCAAAGATGCCGATGATCAAAATCCAGTCGAGCAGGAATTCGTAGACCCATTCGGACGATTCATGGGGTACAAAGTACTGAAAGACCATGAACAGTCCGAAGACAAAGACTAAAGCAAGCGGTAATTGTCTTTTCATTGTTCTGTATCCCTCAATTCGTCACTCGGAAGAGTTCAGTGAAAAAGGTCCAATTAAAATTGGCCGCCAGGAGGCCAATCGTTCCAAATACTATTATAGCTGCCTTGGCCCAGTCCTGAGCTTTGAGCGATCCCAACAGGATCGGCTCCCGTCCCAGGTAGGCCGAAGCGGCATAGAGTTCTTCACCAATCAGCGTATAGTCACAGGCCACGATAAAGAACGGAATCTGTGCTATCTCATCGGTACCGGCAATCTGAATGGAACCGGCCACCGCACCTGTCTCAGCCAGAAGCAATGACTCTGCAAAGAACTTGCCCATATAGACATTGGTCGCCGGGAGTTCTCTTAGCATAGTGCCGTTAACAGCCGCCACATAGGCAAACTGTGACTGGGTTACAAAGTAGACGGTGTCTTCCTTGTAGTCATCCGGCCGCCCGGCATCAAGATAAGCAGAACGGACAACTTCCTGACCGACCGACATAACAATCGGGTCGTAGGTTGGTACAATCAACTCGGTCTGATACTCAGCCACTCGCTTGGCCACGCGGCCAAGAATAGTGAACGATGCAATGGTGGCGACATCCGATGCCGACCCCAATCCAAGCACATACAAGATTGGTCTGCCCATCTCGGTCGCACGACCGATAGCATCATCGACCGCTTCAATTCCGGCCAGCGGTCGGACATAGAGGTCTTTGCCACCACGTGCCTGCTGAACGAATAAAAGAGTCAGCAGACCAAAAACGAGTACACCGATAAGAATGGGAACGCGACCGGTATTGAAATACTGCCCGCTTGACTGCACCGGGCCAAATATCTCTGAGGAGCTGCGGATTGTGGCAACCGCGGTGACGGCATCGACACGATAACGGAAGTCGCAGAAGTCCGGCAGGTAGTCAGAGGCCAGACGCTCTTTAGAACCTTGGTCTTCGTAGGTTGTCGAACCGGAAGGGGACGCCCCGATATTTTTCCAGTTTCCATTTTCAGGATAACTGGCGTAAAATTCAGGGTACTGCTCCAGAAGGTCGAAATAACGGGTACGCAGGTCGTTCCGTTTGTCCCTTGCACCCTCGGGAGCATCGTCCGACCTCATTATGGCGTCGGCTTCTTCGTAAGCAAGCCGTACCGCCTCCACTGTGTCGGCCATAGATGGCACCCAGCGGAATACTTCGTATGACAAGACAGTTGAAGTCGTGTCACCGGGACGATCATCGGCTGAAAGTTCCCAACTCAACATCACGGCATGGCCATGATCATTCTTTCCGTCCTCGCCTGAAAGCTGAGTCACCGGAGCCGGAGTTGGTATTGCGGGGACGCTGCCTACAACCATTGAGTCCGGCGGCGCTTCTTCTACTTCCTGAGCAAGCAGAGGCAGCGCACAGAGCAGAACGCCAATGGCTAACATAAACAGTTTATACTTCATAAAATTCTCCTCAACGATACCTGAGGCTAAAATTAATTTATTATTCCTAACCAGTCTCTGAACAAGAACGTGATACGTCCGACCAACAATGATATTCTTCCCATGACGGTGTAGCCAAAGGAGGCGCCAAACGTTACCATCAAAATCCAAATCCCCACCCGCGATGCGACACCAAAGCCACCCTTATGCTCCTTGGAAAAGAAGAAGTAGATCAGACCGCAGAAAACACCCAGAAAGATCACCCAGTTGGCTCCCATCATCACCAGTTGACCGGTGGCTGAGAGGCTCAGGGTGGAGAAGAAATGGCCTATCCCCTGCCAGTCATCGCCTAATAGAGGAACAAAAGTGGAAGATATTTGCTGGATGAAATCGGTCCGGAGATATCTGACAAAATTAAGTCCGGCCGTGGTCCCTACAATGAAAGCCAGTGGCCATCGTGACAACCATCCTCCCTGCGGAGCCAGGCGCATAAGCAGCATGATCCCGAGTATCACCGGTACCCAGAAAAAGAAGTTGAGACTACCCTCAATTGGCTGGACCATGAAGAACTCACTTGCGGAGTCAGAGAGGCGGGGAATCAGATTTCCCACCAGCGTTGACCAGAATCCAAGACACATCCAGAAAGCGGCCGACATTCCCACAAAGAGGTGCTCGGCAAATTTGTAGAACGG